>CAZLOC010000464.1:0-1074 GCA_964560935.1 uncultured Anaerolineaceae bacterium
AGGGATGCGGTGGCCTGTTCGTTGACGGCATCCACACGCTCTTCTTCGGTCAATTCCCATTGGATAGGTGACCAGATGGCGGGCAGGTCGTCCACATGAATGGTTTGAGGGTCGATGATTGAGGGCATATTTCCTCCTGTTTGGTGGTGCCTATAGTATACCCGTTTGCCAGAAATAACGAGCCACCGTTCCCAACTTGGGAACGGTGGTCTTTTAAGGAGAATGCTTTAGGCTCAGTTGAGGTTTGACCCTCGACGGAACTTATTTCCAGGATCAGTGGTTCCCGCTGCGTCCGTTGCCGCGACCGCCTGCCCATAATGGGCGGCCGAGTTCGTCGCGGAAGGCGTAGGTCTGGCCGTCCACAGTGACGCTGATGGCGCTGAACAGACCCTGATCACCGGGGAAGCCGTGGACCGAGAGGCTTTGTCCGATTTGCGGGTAGAAGCCGATGCTGTTCGCGTATTGCGCATTTCCAAGCTGCACGACCACGGTCTGCCCATCGCTGGTCAGGACTGTCAGGGTGACGGTATCGTAAGCGCTGACTGTGCCGGAGATGGTGCTTGCGCCGGCGATGTTCGCGCTGCTGGCTGCATTGCCCTGACCCTGGCTGCCGTTGCCTTGTCCGCCTTGACCCTGACTACCCTGGCCTTGTCCACCCTGTCCGTTCCCGGTTGCACCCTGGTTTCCGTTCCCGCTCTGACCAGTGACGATGGCGGCGTAGGCTTCTGCGCTCAGGTACTGGGGTTGGTAAGTTTCGCCGGTCTGGGTTAACAGGGCGCTGGCGAAGGCGTTCAGGTGATTGTAGGAGCCCAGCATCAGGTTGTTGAAGACTTGTTGCAGGTCTGCATTGTCGGCCTGGGCCAGGCGTTCTTGCAGGTCGAGGATGTCGATTTCTTCGATGGCCGCGCCAACTTTGAGGGCGTCAGCGAGGGAGACTGAACCCTGGGCCACGAGCTGGTCATATAGCGATTGCAGGCTTGGGTCCGTGAATGAACCGGGCGTGAGGGCCGGGTCCGCCAGGTCATAACGGTCGAGCAGCAGCTTGACCTCGTCCATGTGCGCCTGCTCACTGGC
>CAZLOC010000464.1:1174-3242 GCA_964560935.1 uncultured Anaerolineaceae bacterium
GGATGGAGCGGCAGGTTCGTCGCCATTAGGAGACGCAAAAGCTGTGTAGGCGCTTGCGCCGACGGCCACAACAATGATGGCGGAGAATACGCCGATCAAGATATTTTTTAGATTGTTCAACATGGTTACCTCCAAAAGGTTTATATGTAATTTTGGTTTGCACAAGTTGTTATTTCTGTGCAACTTGGCCCTATGGTAGCAATCGAATGTAAAGAAAAGATAAATTTTTAGGCAAGGTTGTGCAAAATTTATGACATCTCTTTGATCGTTGGTCGAGTAGCCGCGTAGCGGCGTATCGCCCGTCCTGGCGATCCGGGCCAGGGAGACCAACATGTACTTACAAACGAAAGATTTCATGAAACCTGGTGGTCTCGATACGGGCTTCGCCCTACTCGACCACCGGCTGCTTCTTTACATAAACTTCAAATAATCTTCATGGTTTGTCTAACTTTAGTTGTTAAAACTGTCTCATTATTGTTACACCCAAGGAGCGCTCTATGACTGAACAACCCTCTGAACCAAAATCCATGCCCCTGCGGGGTACTTTGCTGGAACGGATGCGCGAACGCCTGGTGCCTGAAGCCATGCCGGAAGACGACCGCGGGCGTATGCGCCGTGTGATGGACAGCCTGATCCTGCACCTGCACCCCGCCAAAGTGCCCGTCAGCACCCTGCGCTGGACGTACACCTGGGGGCTGGGAGGGCTGTCTGCGGTGTTGATGATGGTCCTGGGGCTGACGGGTGTGATCCTGCTCAACAATTACACACCCGCCGCGCCACAGGCTTATCTCAATATCCTGGAACTGCGCTCGAACGTTTGGTTCGGCGAACTGGTGCGGAATTTGCATCACTGGTCGGCCAACCTGCTGGTGGTGATCGCGGTCTTACATCTGGTGCGCGTCTTCTTGACCGGTTCGTACCGTCCGCCGCGTGAACTGAACTGGCTGATTGGCGTTGCCATGCTGGTGTTGGTGTTGGCCTCCAACTTTACAGGCTACCTGCTGCCCTGGGACCAACTGGCCTACTGGGCTATCACGGTTGGAACCAGCATCATCAGCTATGTGCCGCTGATCGGTGAATGGCTCACACGCCTGGCATTGGGCGGGCCCGAAGTGGGCGCGAATACGCTGCTCAACTTCTATTCGATGCATATCTCTTTCATTCCCATGTTGATTTTCGGCCTGATGTCCTACCATTTCTGGCGTGTACGCAAGGATGGGGGATTGACCCTGCCGAAAAACGAAGATGATACCGAAGAGCCGAAACCGGAACGAGTGACCACCATCCCGCATCTGGTCAACAAGGAAATGGTCTTCGCTGTCGGTTGGATCGCGGTATTGCTGGTCTTTTCGATGTTGGTGCCTGCACCCCTTGAAGGGATTGCTAACCCGGATGTCAGCCCGAATCCCGCCAAAGCGCCCTGGTACTTCCTTGGCTTGCAAGAGTTGCTTTTGCACTTCCACCCGCTGGTGGCGGGCGTGATCCTGCCAGCGCTGGCAGGACTGGGCATCTTCCTGCTGCCCTTTTTCGATGTGGAGCAGACCAGCGTAGGTGTCTACTTTCGCTCACGGCGTGGGCGGGCGCTCACAGCCCTAGCAGCAGGACTGGCGGTCATGCTCACCCCCATCTGGGTGCTGCTGGACGAATTCGTTCTCGATTGGACCGCCTGGTTGCCGACCTGGCCCGCGCTGATTTCCAATGGCCTTATCCCACTTGCCATCTTGTTGTTGCCGCTCCTCTTGCTGGATGAATGGATGGTGAAAGCCTTCAAAGCCATCACCGAAGAGCGTGTAATCTTTATTGTTACGTTTGTTTTTGTGGCATTCATCGTACTGACGATCATCGGTATCTTCTTCCGCGGTCCTGGCATGAGCCTGTATTGGCCGTGGGCGATGCCAACTGTAGTTCATTAAATATTTGATATGTCATTGCCCCGCCAAAGTACGGCGGGGTTGCGAAGAGCCGTTGGTCGAGTAGGGCGAGTGAATTCCTCGCCCATATCGAGACTAAGGCGACGTGGCAATCTCCTCGCTTATGGAACGAATTGTTCACAAGTTACTTGAGATTG
>CAZLOC010000465.1:0-3240 GCA_964560935.1 uncultured Anaerolineaceae bacterium
TACAACTACCTGCTAAAGGTCCTGTCGGCGTGATTTCTACATGCGATTGCCCTGTGCCGCCCTGCAGCCGACGATGGTGGAAAGCGAGCTTTTCGGCCACGAAAAAGGCGCCTTCACCGGTACGACCCAGCAACGCCAGGGCCGTTTCGAACTGACCGACGGGGGCACCATTTTTCTCGACGAAGTGAGCGAGATCCCGTTGGAACTGCAGGCCAAACTCTTGCGGGTGCTGCAGGAAGGCCAGTTCGAGCGGGTCGGGGGGGCGAAGACGTGCAAGGTCGATGTGCGCGTCATCGCGGCCACCAACCGCCAGCTCAACGCGGCGGTGGTCGGCGGCAAATTCCGGGCGGACCTCTTCTACCGCCTGAACGTCTATCCCATCACGGTGCCGCCGCTGCGTGAGCGCCGCGAGGACATCCCGCCGCTGGTCCACCATTTCGCGGCCCGGATCGCCGCCCGCATGGGCAAGAAAATCGCGACGATCCCCGCCGCCGCCATGGACACCCTGATCGCCTACGACTGGCCGGAAAACGTCCGGAAACTGAGAAACGTCATCGAGCGCGCCATCATCACCAGCACCGGTCCCGCGCTTCTCCTGCCCGAAACCCTGGAGGCCGTCGCGACCCAAACGGCTCCCGGTCCCGAAGATACACCCCAGTTCGACTCGCTGGCCGCCGTGGAGCGCCACCACATCGCCCGGGTGCTGCAGGCCACTGGGTGGCGCATCAGCGGCGAACGGGGGCCCGCGGCGGTGCTGGGCTTAAACCCCTCCACCCTGCGCTACCGCATGAAAAAGCTGCAGATCCGGGGGCCCTGGAAAGGTTGAGCCGCCAAGGGTGTTCCGGCGGCTCAGGCCAACGGCCCCACTCGCCATATGTTGCGCGTCAATAACCGCATATTTCGTCAATAGTTGCAGTTTATCCCACTGCCCGAATTCTTCATCCGGCTTTCTCATTTTCGAAACTTAACATTTACAATTGGTTGAAGTAAAATTTGTTTTCTGCAGAGGCGCTGGCATAGGCGCTGCTAATAATTTATGGCACAACCCCACGGCATGAGGCCTGGAATGCCTTCAACGCCAAATGTTCGGCCCACTTCCCTTCTGGTGGTTTCGGTTCCTCATCCGTCTCACCCCATACACCGCTGACTCGTTGCTTGCCTGGGGCTGTCATGCCAGTGATCAGTCCAACCCACCGTAGATAGTGAGAAGAAATTTTAGAAGAATTTACCGGGTTTTTCCTATCGCCAACGCGGACAAACTCGCTTGGAAAAACAAGTAAGCCGTGGAACCAAAGTCTCCTCTGGGAGGGAAAAATCTTTTGGATGCTGCCCGTTACTGGCGGCGAATTCAAAGGTGGGTCTGATTCCTGCGGCTTAAATTGATGACATTGAGGGCATCCATTCCCAATCACAAACACCAAAGGGGGTTATTATGGGCGGCTTTACTGAAGGCGGACTGAAACTTCAAAGCTCCGTAGCGAGTACAATGGTAAAGATGATGCCTGCCGCCGCGCCGGCGGGACCTTACGTCGTCGCGATTATGGGCGCTATCGCGTTCATTGCGGAAGTCGTTGAGTGGATGTCCAATGACGACACCATTCCCAGGGCGCTGAAGAAACTGCAGGAGGCGATTCAGCACCTTACTTTCCTTGTGGAGGTCCTGGACGCCAGAATGGATGAATTTGTGATCGAGGCGGCGGTTGAATCGAACCGGCAAACCTTGGCGCGACTGAATGACTATCTCGACGATGTAAAGGCCATCCAGTCACAATTACTGAACCTCCCCGCCGATATTGGCAATTCGGTGGACATCACAAACCGCTCCGGTCTTATCGTGGACAAGTTCCTGCGTGATGATTTTGAGATCTGGCGTTGGACTGATGTTGTCATCAAAAACTTCGCAGACCCACAAACCGGCGAATTCCGCGAAGAACCAGACCTTGCGCTGCTCAGGTTCAAGAACTTGCCCACCCTTCCGGTATACGTGCTTGCGGTTCTCACATGGTTATCCGCGCGTGAACGTACGGTGAGACTTGGGGCGGGAAACCAGCTTGAGGGCGATTTGGAACGTGTCAAACGCCATCTGAGCGCGGTCTCAGTGCGGCCCGTGTTTCGTAAATTGGGACCCGAGGAACGCTATCCGGACGGGAGTATCAAGTGGACGCCAGTACCAGTCACGATACAGGAAAACATCAAAGCACGAATCGTAAGCATCATCAACTCCAGTAACCGCTATCCGCAAGACCGAATGTGCCATTTTTGGTTCGACTTGCAGAACTGGATGACAGGAGAACGGAAACACGGGGGAGATTTCGATCTCCTTATGGAAAGTAATGACGTGTTGTGCACGTTGGACCCGTTGCAGGTTGGACCCCCTAACTCGGAACTCGAAGCGGAAGAGGCGGCGGGCACCGTCACGCTCGAAGGTTTGAGACAGACGTTAGAACGCGTGGCGCAATCGGGCTCGATGCGGAAACCGTTTATAGGTCAATTCCCAAACTGGGTTGCGTCCAAATCCAATTACTACACTGTGAACCCACCAGGTCAATTGCTGTGGTTCGAACATTTATGGACATCAGAACAACCGGGCATTCCAGCGGGCTTCTCCGGACCGCGTCCTATTGCCTCCGGGTGGAATCGGTTCAAATTTGTTCTGCCCGCCGGGCACAAGGGCGTTTACGCGGTCGAACAGGACGGCACCTTGCTCTGGTACAAGCATGAGGGCGCGTTTGATGGCAACGGCGGATTGTCGAATCCTTCTGTCGTCGGAAATGGTTGGAATGGCTTTGCCAGCATCGTCGCAGGTGGAAACGGGGTCCTCTATGCCATGGATCCCGATGGCACGCTGTGGTGGTACAAACACGACGGGTTCGAAACCGGTGGCGGCCTGAACACGTGGCGGAATCGATCCCGGGTTGGAACTGGCTGGACCATGTTTAAGTCCATATTCTCGGGCGGCGAAGAAGGGATCCTCTACGGGGTCAGACCGGACGGTGTACTCGTGTGGTATAAACATAATGGGGTAAATGACGGGACGCCCATATGGGAGCCACCTGTCGAGGTAGGCTCTGGCTGGCAGCATTTCACACACATCTTTGGGGTGGGCGATGGTGTCATCTACGCAAAGCCAGTAAATGCCCCATTGCAGTGGTACCGGCACAAGTCGTGGAAAACCGCAACTCAATGGGTGTATTCAACGATTGGCGGGCGGCGTATCCCAATATCCGTCGGTCCGATACC
>CAZLOC010000466.1:0-3231 GCA_964560935.1 uncultured Anaerolineaceae bacterium
GGTATGAAACCAAGCCGCCGGAAGGGTTTCAAACTCAAGCCTTCAAGGGACATCTTTGTCCTTTGGAGGCTCTTTTATTTTAGGGGGTGATCCCATGTCAGCAGAGTCCTTCAAGCGCAAGCTCACGGCTATTCTGAGTGCGGACGTTAAAGGATACAGTCGCCTCATGTCGGATGATGAAGAGGCTACCGTGAGCACGATCAACGCCTACCGTGAAGTGATGACTCATCTCATAAAGGACCACCGTGGCCGAGTAGTGGATGCCAAGGGCGACAATGTGCTGGCTGAGTTTTCCAGTGTGGTGGATGCGGTTCGATGCGGGGTAGAGGTCCAAAAGGAACTCAAGGTGAAAAACGATGAATTGCCTGAAAAACGGAGGATGGAGTTTCGGATCGGGATCAATCTTGGGGATGTGATTCAAGATGGCGATACCATCTATGGAGATGGGGTTAATATTGCGGCAAGGTTAGAAGGATTGGCTGATGGGGGAGGTATTTGTATTTCGGGAACAGCGTTTGATCAGGTTGAAGGCAAAACAGGGTTGGAATTCGAATATATTGGCGAACAGACAGTCAAAAACATCAAGAAGCCAGTTCGAGTCTATCGAATAGAGGTGGAGGGCGGTGTTTGTGATGTGGGAATAAGCCCGGAAGTTCCTTTACCTGATAAGCCTTCAATAGCGGTATTACCCTTTACAAACATGAGCGGTGATCCTGCGCAGGAATACTTCAGCGATGGGATCACTGAAGAGATAATAACATGGCTCTCAAAGATACCAAAACTATTTGTGACAGCCCGTCATTCGACTTTTGTTTTCAAAAACAAAGTGGTCAGCATTCGAGAAGTGGTTCAACAGCTTGGTGTTCGGTACGTATTGGAAGGAAGCGTTCGTAAGTTCGGAGATCGGGTGAGGGTTACCGCACAGTTGATCGACGTAAAGACAGAGCAGCATATATGGGCAGATCGCTATGACAGAGAGCTGAAGGATGTCTTTGCCATACAGGATGAAATTACAATGAACATTATGGTAGCCCTTCAAGTCAAGTTGACGGAAGGAGAGCAGGCCGCACTGAGGGTGAGAGGGACCGATAATCTCGACGCCTATTTGCAGTTCCTGCAAGCGAAGGACTACTTTAACCAGTTCAGCAAAGAAGGCAATATTATTGCCAGGCTGAAGTTTAAGGAAGCCGTCGCTTTGGCACCACAGTACGCATCAGCGTACGCCGGTATTGCCTTCACCTATCTTGTAGAGCCATGGCATGGCTGGAGTGACTCCCCCGCAGAGTCCCTAAGGCTGGCCATGGAATATGCGAAGAGGTGTCTTGCCTTAGATGAATCGTTTTCCGACGCTCATACTGCGGTTGGCTTAGTCTACCTTTTGATGCGGCAGTGGGATAAGGCAGTCGAAGAATGTGAACGCGCCGTCTCTCTAAATCCCAGTAGCGCTGATAATATCGTGAATTTAGCAATGGTCCTTAGGTCTGTGGGGCGAGTTGAGGAAGCGTTGGCATTGCTTAATAAAGCTGTTCGTCTCAACCCCATGCCTCCAGACTGGTACTTGCACGAATTTGGCAGTTGCTACCGTCTGATGGGGCGGTACGATGAAGCCGTAGCGATGCTCAAAAGAGTTCTCGATCGGAGTCCGAATTATCTGAACTCCCGTATCAATCTCATAGCCACTTATGTCATGTCAGGAAAGGACGAAGCTGCAAGTGCCGAAGCCGTGGAAGTTCTCAGACAGATTCCAAATTTCTCTATCGAGCGAATGCTAAAAGACTTTCCTTACAAGGATCAAAAGCACCTTGCAGATCTTAAGGAGTGCTGGCTCAAGGCGGGGCTGAAGTGAGATCACAGTCCATGCCGTGATGGATGATATTGAGGTGCTGCTTATTATTACCAACCCTAACCTACCGAACTGGAAAGCAGAGGGCCAATAACGATAACCCAATTTATGGTTCGTACCGTGTTTGAGATCTTGTCGCTTACTAACCAAGTCTATATCGCCAGCTGATTTCACGATTCACATCCTGCGATTTATGCAAGCCGGTGTGATATTGAAAAAAGAGAGGCGCCGGCAGGTTCTCTCACAACAGGACTCTTCGAATTGCATCGGCCGAGAATGGTTTTCCGTGCGCCGGATAGACAGTCGTTGCCCCCCTCTCCAAAAGCAATCGCCAGCTCTTTTTGACCTGTTGAAGGTCTTCTGCGAAGATGGGCAGCCCCGGACCAATGCGCAAGGGGAATCCGTTCATCGCCAAGTCTCCCACAAAGGCATCCCCTGTCTCCAGCAGGACGCTGACTGATCCCATGGAATGACCAGGGGTAGGAATGATTCTGCCTGGAATCCCATAGTCGGCCAGGGAAAGCTCTTCATCACCCAGGACAACATCTACGTCCGCTGCAGGGACGTGAACCAACGGCAAAAACATCGCCATGATCTTGGCAAATATGTGGCCCCAGGTAGTCACGGCGGGGGGCAGGGGCTTCAGCGACTTTTCAAGCCAGTCCTTTTCGTTCCGGTGTAAGGCGATTTTAGCCCCTGTGATCCCCTTAATCTCTTTGGCTGATCCGATATGATCCCAGTGCCCGTGAGTAATGACAATCAGTTGGATGTCCTCGGGTTTGATGGACAGTGTCTCGATGCCCTTCATGAAGTTTTTTGCCTTCTTCGGAGCCCCACCGTCAATCAGAATAGTCCCTTCCGCCCGGATGACATAGCAACGAGCAACCCCTAGTTTAATAGGGTGGATGCCAAGACTCATCTTTACTGTCCTCACTTAACAAGGTGGAAGAAAAATGGTGCCGCCGAGTGCCATCTGCTGAGTTGCCGTCCCATGGCGTTGAGATTAGAAGACCGGTCCTTCAGGGGAAACCAGGACCTACGTCATTTTCTGCGATCAATCAAATCATAAGCCGAGGACCAGGGGCATAGCCCTTGCGTGTCTATAGGGGCGTTTCTTCCCATAAGAGCTTGCGCGAAATCCGAGCCCCCCTGCCCAGGAAGGAGGGAGGTTCGGATCGTTTCACAGCACTGCTTTGCCTAAGGCTCAATCTTTGTCCCTAGCACTCCAAGAAACTTAGCCAGCCACTCGGGATGGGCCGGCCAGGCAGGCGCAGTGACCAGTTTGCCGTCAACATGGGCCTTGTCCACCGGTACGTCCACCCACTTGCCCCCTGCTGTCCTCACGTCCGGTCCCACCGCCGGGTAGGCCGTGCAAGCCTTGCCTTGAA
>CAZLOC010000467.1:0-3230 GCA_964560935.1 uncultured Anaerolineaceae bacterium
TCCAAACCGCAGGGACTGGTAGAGCAGACAGTACAGGCCATTCGGGAAGCCGACCATTTTCAACTGGTGATCACCCCCGAAGGGACGCGGAAAAAGGTTTGCGAATGGAAACGGGTTTTTTATCACATCGCGAAACAGGCGGACATCCCCGTTGTAACAGGCTACGTAGACAGCCGCACCAAAACCTGCGGCATCGGCCCAACCTTTACACTGACCGATGACATGGAAGCCGACATCCAAGTCATGCAGGCCTTTTTCAAGGATAAGGTGGGGATCAATCCCAGGTTAACGAGTGAGTTGTAACCTGCCCACGCAAGCGAGACACGCCAAAGGAGAAAAACATGAGACGAATTTCTTTAGCCCTTCTGACCCTGATCCTGATTGCTTTTCCATCGACAGTTCTTGCAGATATAGCCCCACCGATAAACCCGCCCGGCTCCAATCCCCAGCCTGGCTCTGAGACCACTCAAGTCCGCATGATGGCTGAGACTGTATTGGTGGAGGTCCAGAGCGATACAACGCCCGGCAGTCTGGGGCGCGCCCGCGTCACCGCCGATTTCAGCATGCGCAATCTTGGGGCTATATCCGAAAGCATGGCTGTGCGCTTCCCAATCTCTGCAAATGACGGGCGTGGACAGTACCCAGAGATCACAGACATCGCCATAAAGGTCAACGGAAAACAAGTTTCCTTTCAAGGCGCCGATTACCCTGATATTCGATACTACAACCAGGACCAGGATGTCCCCTGGGCGGAATTTGACGTAACCTTCCCTGTCGGGCAGGATGTCGCTATTCAGGTAGCATACAACTTGAACGGGTCGGGCTACTCGCCTTTCACGGCTTTCTACTACATCCTCGAGACAGGCGCGGGTTGGCAGGATACCATCGGCAGCGCGGATGTCATCCTGCGTCTCCCCTATCCGGCCAGCGCTCAGAATGTCATCATGGATATGCAAATTGGGTGGGCCGAGACCACATCCGGCGGCGTGTTCAATGGGAACGAAGTGCGCTGGCATTTCGACAACTTCGATCCCACCCCTGACGGCAATGTACAAAATATGGAATTCGCCCTGGTCGCGCCTGTGGCATGGCAAACCGTGCTCAAAGAGCGCGATAACGTCGCCAGGAATCCCAGAGACAGCGAAGCCTGGGGACGCCTTGGCATGGCATACAAGCGCATCTTTCTGATGAGCAAAGGCTATCGCACCGATGCGGGTGGGGAGGAACTTTATCGATCAAGCATTGCCGCTTACGAAAAATGTCTCGCCCTCGAACCCGACGATGCCCAATGGCACGCCGGCTTCGCCGATCTGCTTGCAGGTCGTTCTTATTGGGACGCCTGGTATGGCCCGCCCCCTGACGCCTATCGCGCGTTGGATGAAATTCATACCGCTCTAGAGTTAGCCCCAAATGACGCCAAAGTTTTGGAGATTGCCCAAAACATCTCTTACATGTTCCCGGAAGGGATGTTGCAAAACGGGAGCGGATACGATTTCCCCTGGCTGACTCAAACTCCCACAGCGCATCCACCCACGCCGACGATTGTTCCGGTTCTCGATCCAACATCTGTCAGCGGGATGTATCAGAGCGACACCTTCATACTCAGCAACCAGAAAAGCGCACAATTGACTTTAACCTTGCGCCCCGATCACTCCGCCGAGCTGGAAAGCAAATACGAAAACGATCAACCGATCATTTCGACCGGCTCATGGACAGATAATGGGGACGGCACGCTCAGTATTGCTGTAAGCGATGCAAACCAGGAGAAAATTGAAATCAAGTTCAATGTAAGCAATAACCTGCTTCAAGCCAATACATATCCAGCCTTTTATGGCGAAGCCGGCATCGTGATGAAACGGTTTGTGCCTGCCACGCCTGTCCCAACCTCAACGGAAACGCCACAAACGACTCCAAGCGAACCCGCGCCTACTGCGCCCACATCCAAACCATCCCTGCCCATCTGCGGATCCGCCGCGCTGATTGGCGTCATCTGGCTGGCGCGGAAACGCAGGTGAGACCAGTCGAGACTGCATTTCCTCAAGCCATTCCGGCAAACCGAGACACTCCAACAACGATCAAGCCCACCCCAGCGGATTGCGCATGGGCACCATCGAAGTCACCCGCCTGGGGATGAACGAAAAAGACATGGAAACCATCGCCGATTTTATGGCCCGGGTCCTTGTGCAAAACGAAGATCCCGAATCCGTTGGAAAAGACGTGGTGGACTTCCGCTATCCCCAACAGACGCTGTATTACAACTTTGATAATGAGTATCCGGCCTGGGCAGAGGTGGAATGAACATGTGAGGTTGATTCAGGGTGAAAATGAGGCTATACTTCAAACATGAAGTTCATCTGGGACAGGCAAAAAAACGAGAGCAACATCGAGAAACACAGCCTTGACTTCGCTGACTCCTACAAAGTCTTTGAATCCCCGATGATGGTTGGCCTGGATGAACGAGAAGATTATGACGAAGATCGCTGGATTGGTATCGGCTTGATGGACAACAACCGTGTGGTCGTGATCGTATTCACCGAACCGGAAGAGGACACCGTCCGAGTCATTACTTTTAGAAAAGCAACAACTGATGAGCGCAAAAGATATGAACAAGAATACAAAAACCAATTTGGACCGCTTTGACGCCATGACTGACGACATGATCGATACTTCGGACATCCCGCCGCTGACCGAAGAATTCTTCGCATCCGCAAAATGGAGAATGCCGAAGAACAAGGTCAAGGTAACCGTGGAAATCGAACCCGAAGTCGTACAATGGTTCAAGGCGCAGGGCGAGAACTATCAGGAATTTCTAGCTGCGGCATTGCGGATTTACGCGCAAGCACACAAAAAGTAGAATTCCAATTCCGAAGACTGGGACCGCCCCAGCGGCCTACGCATGGGCACTATCGAGGTCACCCGCCTGGGAATGAACGAAAGCGACATGCAAACCATCGCGGACTTTATGGCGCGCGTCCTGGTGGAAAAGGAAGAGCCTGAATCCGTCGGAAAAGATGTGGTGGATTTTCGCTATCCCCAGCAAACGCTATATTACAACTTCGAGGATGAGTATCCAGCCTGGGCAAAAATAGATTAAGAATGCACATGGAGAAAAAAGCACAGTCTGAAATGGCTGTGCTTTTTGGTAAGCCCACTGAAGCGGGCGTTGTAGGAATAGCATAGGGCTTTAGTCCCATGCTTTTCTTTTTTAAGGACATGGTGGGAATGCCCTA
>CAZLOC010000468.1:0-3214 GCA_964560935.1 uncultured Anaerolineaceae bacterium
CGCCAGATTGCAGACACAGCGCAGACCGAACGGCGGATCGCTACTGCGCGCGAATTAGCCGCGGCTTCGCTCAACAATCTCAATGTGGACCCCGAACGCAGCATTTTGCTGGCGATGCAATCCATTTCAACCACACGGTCAGTGGATGACGCAGTGCTCCCCGAATCTTTGGAGGCTTTACATCGTTCAATCGTGACCTCCCCCCTACGGATGACCCTACGTGGTCATGGGACCAGAGTATTATCAGTGGATTTCAGCCCGGACGGAAAACAGTTAGCGACCATTGGAGATGATGGCACAGCCATCGTTTGGGATGCCAAGAGCGACCAGGAACTGCTCCGTTTGCCGGGAACCACGCAGCCGAGTGACCTGGTCACCGCACAACGCATCGCTTATAGCCCGGACGGGAAACTGCTCGCCGCTTGTGACAGTGAGCAGGTCAAACTGTATGATCCGTATACCGGCGACTTGATCCTGAATCTTATTGGGCATCGGACAGATGTAACCGCTGTCACTTTCAGTCGGGACGGAAAGCTCCTCGCCGCTGGCAGCGCTGATGGAACAACGATCCTCTGGAATGTGAGGACCGGTGACCCACTTTCGAAATTGGCCGGTCATATCGATGCAATTGAGGGGCTGACCTTCAGCCCGGATGGGAAATGGTTGATAACGGCTAGCGATGATACCACCTTGAAAATCTGGGAGGTTACTACTGGCGAGTTGCTGCATGACTACGCAGATTTCACGGGGGAGGTTGTCAGTGTCGCCTTCAGCCCCAGCGGGACACGGTTCGCCTTCGCTACTCCAGACGGGTTGCACATGTGGCAACTCGATTTCGACACCGTCGAAGGCGTCACGACGGTCATGAACCAGGAGATTCTCACCATCCCGGAAGCCGGCGGAGTAACCTTCAGCCCGGATGGAACACAAGTGGCCGGCCCAAGCGGGAGCACCGCCAGTGGGAACGTCATCAAGCTATGGGATGCCGCTACGGGCCGGGAGTTGCTCACCCTGGCCAGGCACACCGGTTGGGTGATGGGAATTGCGTTCAGCCCGGATGGTCAATGGCTGGCAAGCACGAGTTTGGATGGGACAGTAAAAATATGGAGCCTCACACCGGGCAATGAAATGGTAACCGTCTCAGGGCCAGGAGCAGGCTACGGGACGCGAGTTGCATACAATCCGAGTGGACAGGAATTCGCAACGAATGGAGGCGACGGTACGGCGACCCTTTGGAACGCCGAAACCGGCGAGCCGCGCCTGAGGTTGACCGGGCACACTCTGGAGATTTTAAACGTGGCTTTCAGTCCTGACGGGAAGCGCTTTGCAACAGGCAGTCTTGATGCAACCGCGATCGTATGGGATACCGTTACCGGTCAGAAGTTGTTTACCCTTTCGGGCCACGAGATCGGGGTGCGGGATATTGCCTTTAGTCCAGAAGGAAATCTAATCGCCACCGGCGGGTTCGATGGCACTGCAAAGGTTTGGGACGCAAACACCGGGTCGCTTATTCGCGAAATCACGGAACATCAAGGTCTGGTATTGGGCGTGGCTTTCAGACCGGACGGGACCCGTTTTGCCACCTCGAACACGGACGCGATAGCGAAAATTTGGGATATAAAATCAGGAGAATTGTTGTTTACGCTTGCGGGCCACAATATGGGACTGCCGGATATTGCCTATAGCCCTGATGGCGCGTTGCTCGCGACCGGAAGCGGGGATGGAACTGCGATCCTCTGGGATGCAGCCACGGGCTCAAAATTACTGACGATGATCGGTCATAATTCCCAAATCCAATCCGTGGCATTCAGCCCGGACGGCAATTTGCTCGCCACAGGCAGCGAGGATAATACGGCGAAGATCTGGGATGTTGCCACAGGCCAGGAAATCCTCACACTTCCCGGCAGCCTGGGCGGCGTAACAGGCGTTGCTTTTAGCCCCTCAGACGGGGGCGCCCATCTCGTCGTATCCAGCAGAGATGGGATCGCGCGAGTATTTCTCTTACAAATTGACGAACTGCTGGCCCTGGCCCAATCCCGCGTGACGCGTCCGTTTACAATAGAGGAGTGCAAAAAGTATCTACACGTCGAGCAGTGTCCAGTAGTTGAGCCGTAACAATACAGTCCCAAGCGCCAAACAGCAAACATCCACTGCCCACTGATTTACTGGTTACTGATTACTGCCTACTGGCCTTATCCGTGATCTCCAGCGCCCTGTCCAGCACCTCCATCCCCTCCTGTAATTGCGCCTCCGTGATGATCAGCGGCGGGATGACCAGCACCGTGTGCCAGTGCGTGTACAGGAACAGACCATTGTCCAGGCAGAACTTGCGCAGCGCCGTCATCTCTGGCGATGAACCGTTCCAGGGAGCCATCGGCTTCTTCGTCGTTCGATCTTTGACCAATTCCAGGATGCCGAACAGCCCGATATTGCGGACTTCTCCCACCGATGGGTGACTCTCGCCCAGATCGGTCAGCATGCGCTTCAAAACCGGCCCCATAGCTGCCGCGTGCTCGACAATTTTATCCTGCCTCATGACTTCGATATTCGCCACCACCGCCGCCAGAGAGACCGGGTGCGAGGTGTATGTCAGCCCAGATTCGAAGACGCGTTCATCGAAAGCAGAGGCAATTTCGGGCTTCATCGCGACTGCGCCCAGCGGCGCATAAGCGGAGGTCAATCCCTTGGCCATGGTCATGATGTCGGGGACCACGTCCCAGTGTTCCACCGCAAACCATTTGCCGGTACGGCCAAAGCCGGCCATCACCTCGTCTGCGATCATGACAATGCCGTACTTGTCGCACAACGCGCGCACGCCCTGCATGTAACCTTCCGGCGGGATGATGATGCCGTTCGTACCGGTGACCGATTCCATCAGGATGGCGGCGATGGTCCCAGGCCCTTCATACTGGATGATCTCCTCCAGATGGTTGAGATAATCCTGCGCAAACTCGGCTTCGGGGATATCGGGATTGGTACGATGGAAGGTAGAACGATAACGATAGGGATCAAGGAAGTGCACCACGCCCGGCATGGTCAGCGGCTCCCACATATGACGGCGCGGGTCGCCGGTGGCGGCCATTGCGCCCATCGTAGCGCCGTGATAGGAGCGGTAGCGAGTCAGGATCTTGTGCCTGCCCGTGTAACCGCGGGCCAGTTTTATGGCGTTCTCGTTGGCATCTGCTCCCCCCAACGTGAACAGGACCTTCGTCAA
>CAZLOC010000469.1:0-3203 GCA_964560935.1 uncultured Anaerolineaceae bacterium
TTTTTAAGGTGCAAAAAAGTGTTACCCTATTTCTCTAAAAAAATGTACCATCCCAGATACTCAAGCTAAAAATAACCCGTAAGTTATAATTTTCTGCTATGGATCAAGTAGAACTTCTTGGCAAGTTATTACCTTCTCTCCCTGAGTTGGAAGAAATGCTTAGGAAAATCAGGGAAAAGTATGATATTCCTGAAGTCCTGCCTGAAGATGAGCAGTTAGTTGAAATTCTCAAATCAAGTGTCTTTTATGATTGGCCTGCTATCCGTCAGGAAATCGAAAACAGGCTGAGAGCGTGGTTTCAGCCTGCTTTGTATCGCATTAGGTGCACTTGAACTGCGCGAGATTTTCCTGTCACGGCCGGATGTGCAACTGATTGCGGGGGTAATCTAATTTTTCCCTTACCCACTACTTCCCCTGTGGAATCCCTCCGTTTTTGTGGAAGCCTAATACCCCTAAATCGCTGAAACTCCCCTCGGGCAAGCCCATATTCCCATAGACCGGGAACTTGTGCCCGGAATCGCGCAGCTGCTTGAGGGACTGCGCCAGGCCCAGGGTGCCGTATTCGCGCGTGCGGGTGGTGTGATCCAGGTCGATCATTTCGGTCATGATCGTCTGGTTGGTGCCGGCCTCCTGTAAGATGCGCCCATCCGGGTCTACGATCAGGGAATGTCCACCGCCCCATATCCCCACGCCGTTGACACTGACGATATAAGCCTGATTGAAAATGGCGTTGGCGCGGCAAATGATCAACTCCAACTCACGGTCTGATGTGGGCGTCATCGTCGGCTGTAAAATGACCTCCGCGCCCATCCAGGCCAGCGTGCGACTGACCTCCGGGAACCAGATGTCGTAACAGATCACCAGGCCAAAACGACCCACCTCAGGAATATCGAAGATACAGAACTGGTCGCCAACCGCCGTCCCGCTCTCGTAGGGCAGCCAGGGGAACATCTTGCGGTATTTCGCCACGATCTTTCCCTGCGGCGAGATGACTACCGCCGTATTGTAGACCTGGTCACCATCTTTTTCGTACATCGAACCGGGCACCAGCCATTGTCCTGTTTTGCGCGCCAGGGCGCATAAACGGTCTGTTAGAGGACCGGGAATTGCCTCCGCGTTCTTCTTCCAGGTATCGGGCGACTCAGTGGTTACAAATTGCACCAGACCCGGTACGATCAATTCATGGTACATCACCAGACCCACCCAGGGGAAGTTTCGCCGGATGTTAAGGGCAATATCCGACATTTTATCTATCGTGGCATTTGCATCCCACGGCACCACAGACATCTGTACACCGGCAATACCGAATAAACGGGACATATAAGCTTCTCCCACTTCAGGGATTTACCTCCACAAAATGACAGGCGACGAAACGGCCGCTCCTTATCTGACGAAATTCTGGTTCCGTTTCGCGGCAGATTTCCTGCGCCAGGGGGCAGCGCGTATGGAATCGGCAACCGGGCGGCGGCGCGACCGGGCTGGGCACGTTTCCCTCCAGCACGGTCAACTCGCGTTTCTGGTCCACCAGCGGCAATGGGATCGCGCCGAACAAAGCCTGTGTGTAGGGATGTAGCGGTTCTTTGAACACCTCTTCGCTGGGTCCCAGTTCCACCAGCTTGCCCAGGTACATCACACCGATGCGGTCGCTGATATGCTGTACCACGTTGAGGTCATGCGAGATGAACAGGTAGGTCAAGCCGTATTCCTGCCTGAGTTCTTCCAGCAGGTTGATGATCTGCGCCTGCACCGAGACATCCAGCGCCGAGGTCGGCTCGTCGAGCACGATCAGGCGCGGATTAAGCGCCAAAGCCCGCGCCACCGCCACGCGCTGGCACTGTCCGCCTGAGATCTCGTGCGGGAAACGGTCCAGGTGCTGCGCGCCCAGGCCAACCTGTTCTAATAGTTCGATCACGCGACTCCTAATCTGCTCCCGTTCAAGAACATGATGCGTACGCAGGGGTTCGGCCACGATTTGCTCCACCTTCAAGCGCGGGCTCAATGACGAAAGCGGGTTCTGGAAGACGATCTGCATCTGGCGGCGCATCGCACGCATCTTCTTCCCGCTCAAAGAGGTGATGTCCTGGCGGTCGAAGATGACCTTGCCTTCAGTCGGTTCGATCAATCCCAATAACATCCTTCCAAATGTTGTTTTACCGCAGCCCGATTCACCAACCAATCCGAACACCTCACCCGCGTGGATTTCCAGGCTGACATCATCCACCGCATAGACGTAGCGTGGCCCGCCTGCCAGCCAGCCTCCCGGCAGACGGAAGTATTTCTTCAGGGACTTCGCTTTGACAAGCGGAGTAGCAGAGATACGGACAGGCGCTCTCATCGCTCAACCACCAGAAAACAGGCGCTTTTATGATTCTCTTCCACATCGAACAACGATGGAGTTTCCAGAGTGCAGCGCTCATAGGCAAATTCACAGCGCGGCGCAAAGGCGCAGCCTGCCATCTCACCGGGGTGGGATGGGACCGTGCCGAGAATAGCAGCCATCTTCTTCCCGCGCGAACCTGGTCGAGGGATAGCGTTCATCAGGCCACGCGTATAAGGGTGCTGCGGATTATTGAAAATATCACGCGCTGTCCCACTTTCGGCCACGCGCCCGGCATATAATACAGCCAGCCGGTCGCAGGTCTGTGCGACGACGCCCAGGTTGTGCGTGATCAGGATGACGGAAAAGTCCATCCTCTGCTGCAAATCCCGCAGCAAACGCAGGATCTGGGCCTGGATGGTCACATCCAGGGCCGTGGTCGGTTCGTCCGCGATCAGCAGGCGCGGGCGGCAGGAGAGCGCCATGGCGATCATCACGCGCTGCTGCATGCCGCCGGAAAGCTGGTGCGGATACGAAGCCAGGAGGCGGTTCACATCCGGCAAACCGACCGCATCCAACACCTCAGCCGCATGTTGGCGGGCCTCGGCGGAAGACATCGTCAAATGCTGCCGGACAACGCGTTCGATCTGCGAGCCAATCGTAAAAACCGGGTTGAGCGAGGAAGATGGGTCCTGGAAGATCATGGCGATCACCCCGCCGCGCACATCTTCCATCTCTTTTTTCGTCAACTGTAACAGGTCGCTGCCATCGAAGAGGACCTGTCCCTGGGGGATGCGCGCCGAGCGGGGCAGCAGGCGCAGGATGGACAGGCCGGTCACGGTCTTCCCGCAGCCTGTTTCACCGACCAGACCAAAGATCTCACCCT
>CAZLOC010000470.1:0-3196 GCA_964560935.1 uncultured Anaerolineaceae bacterium
AAGACCAGGATGGGATCATGCACCAGCGCCCGGGCAATGGCGACGCGCTGTTGCTCGCCACCTGACAACCGGTCGGGGAAGGTGTCTAAACGGTCACCCAAACCGACGTCACGCAGTAGTTCCTTGGCTCGATCTTGCGCTGCCGTTAGGGATACCCCTGTCAACTCAAGGGGTAGCGTCGCATTTTCTAAGACGGTCAAAGTTGGGATAAGGTTGAAGAATTGGAAGATGAAGCCAATTTCATGCCGCCGAAATAATGTGCGCCGATGTTCGTCCAACGCGGTTAGGGGTTGATTGCCCAGATAGATCGTGCCACTGTCAGCTTGATCGATGCCACTGATCAGATTGAGCAGAGTGCTCTTGCCTGTACCGCTTTTGCCGATAATGGCGACAAATTCACCCTTTGCCATCGTCAGGCTGCATCCATTCAATACTTGCCGGACTTGATCACCTTCCTGAAAACTTTTGAACAATTTATCAATACGAACAAAATCTTTTTCAACGACAGTATTCATAGCTTGTTTGTCTCTCTTATCTCACTATTAACTACATTAATGGTGAATATGGTTTTGATAGTCTGGTCTTGCTGAATTGGCATGAAAATTGGAGCGTGACGAATTAAAGAATTTAGGTGGACACCAGGATCAACCTGCAAGTGTATTCGGTGGATTGAATTATATCGAGTTTTTGAATGGCGGGCTTGTTCGTGTGACCCTTCTCCGGATTGCTTCAAATGTATACCATCACTTGGAGAACAATCTATTGTTGTTTTGGCTTGGAGACCGGGAATGATCGGGTGGAGTGATTGAAGATCAGATTAAGAATATCAGTAGTGGGACGAAAATCGATTCCTTATACCGTACTAACGCATTGACCCAAGAAATGAAATCCGCATTGCTTCGGGGTAATGTAAAGGATGTTGGGAGGCGGGCAAACTGTAGCCGCTCTCGATAAGGAAGCGGAACTCGCATAGCAAGAACGCACCCGAAAACCCGGAGAGCATTTGCAAACATTTGAAACGTATCAGCAGGGTAGGCTTCCGCCTGGCGGCGCAATCGGTGAAGCAGGGGAACTGTGTCTTTGGAGTGATGTACTGGCGTCTGAAAGCAAGATTGGGCCCGGCGCAGGCGACGGTGGCCACGGCGCATGCCATCGCGTGGGTGGTGTACCGGATGCTGAAATACAAAGTGGAATATGAAACGATGAATGTGGAAGAGTATGAGAAGAAGTACAGGGAACAACAACTCAAGTACATGAAGAAGAAGGCTGCAAAGCTCGGCTACCAACTCATCCCGGCCTGAGTGCCAAGGATTAGAAAATAAAAGGCGTCCTCACAAGGAGAACGCCCGCTTTTCGGAATGGCATCGCGGCTCTCGGCAAGTGGTATTTCACCGAGATCAAAAGCACGACCCCCATCTGGCGCTCCCGCCCGAAAGTGCATGTTCCCAAGTGGAAAGGTCGCGGTCGCCGTCCAACTCGTCTGCGTCTGTGCGATCCGAACGCGCGCCCCCTTCAGGTGAAGCAACTGGTGCGAAACATCCCCAAAAGGGATTGGGTGCGAGCTACTATCAAGGAAGGCAGCAAAGGCCCCATTGTTTGCGACTTTGCCTTTCTGCGCGTGAGCGAGTCGCGCGCAAACTTGCCCGCAGGTGAACTCTGGCTGATCATCCGCCGCAATCTCGACGATCCTTCGGTGATCAAATACTACTTCAGCAACGCCCCTGCTGACACGCCCTTGAGCGAGTTCGTGCGCATAAGCGGGATGCGCTGGCCTATCGAAACCATCTTCGAAGAAGCCAAATGCGAAGTCGGCTTTGACTATTACGAGATGCGTAGTTGGTTGGGAGGGCACCATCATATGCTCTTAGTCTCTCTCGCTCATCATTTCCTGGTCCGCCTGAGAATTCTCTTCCAACAACAAGCTCCTGCTCTCACCATTTGCCAGGTTCGGCTTTTGCTTGCCAGTGTCCTGCCAACTCCAACCTTGGATGCTTCCGCAGCTTTGCAGCGCGTGCACTACTACCAAAAACGAAATTTCATCGCCTATCGCTCTCATCGCAGGTCAAAACTCACTCGTCTGGCCGCTCTCACGCCGAACTTTGCGCTGTAATGCTAGGCATCACTTAAAAACAGCCAGTTTGACCGCTTTTGCCGGGCACTTTTCATAACATTTCAGGCATTTGGTGCAGGAAGCAGGAGCGAGTTGGAGAGCTCCGCGCCGCTCTTACAACATCTCATTGAGCTGCACCAAGGACTGTTTCAAGGCAGTTTTAGCTTTGATTGTTACCACAGCGATCTGTTTTGCCTTATTAATTTCGTTTGTTAATCTGCCGGTAGAATGGGGATGACGATTTCAGGCTGATCGCCTACCAGAGATTCGAGAAAAGCGACGATCGCGGCTTCTTCTTCAGGGTTGATTTCTTTTTCGACCTGAACTTCAGCCATAATATGGATCGCTTCCGCGATTGTGGCAGCGCTGCCGTCGTGAAAGTAGGGTGCCGTGAGTGACAGGTTGCGTAGTGTCTGTACCCTGAAGACGCGCTTGTCATCTGGATCTCCGGTGACATTGAATGCGCCCATATCCTGGCCGTGCTCGAATTTGGTGAGTTCTCCTGTGGAAAGCACGGCACACTTGTGACAGCGTATGCAACCCTTCAGTCGGAACACCTCGATGCCTTCAATTGCCAGGGGGCTTAGTGCATTTTCATCTCCCCGCAAATATTGGTCCAGCGGATCGTTGGGAGTGATCAATATGCGCTCAAAGGCAGCAATCGCTTTGACGATATTTTCGAAGGTGATCGGATCCTCCTCACCTGGGAAAGCGGCCTGGAAGTAGGGCAGATAACCCTCGATGCCCTTTATCACCTCAACGGCCATATCTCTGGGCATGGCCATTTCCACACCTGCCTGGATCGGACCTTCCGCTTGTTCTTCCAGTGAGGCCGCGCGTCCATCCCAGAACTGTTTATTAAAAAAAGCGGCGTTCAAAACTGTAGGCGCATTTCGCCCGCCGGTCTGGAAATCGTGCCCCAAGGAGGTAGGAATACGGTCGGTCCCGCCAAGTGACAGGTTATGACAGGTGTGACAGGAGATGATCCCGCTTTTGGATAAGCGCGGTTCGAAATAGAGCATTTTGCCCAGTTCGATCTTTTCCGGGGTCATCGGGTTATCTTCAGGTATAGGCGGTACCTCAGGT
>CAZLOC010000471.1:0-3195 GCA_964560935.1 uncultured Anaerolineaceae bacterium
GCTTCATCCACTCGAACTGGCAATTCCTGAATAGTCCGCGACTCAGGCAGCGGGTCTGGAAATGGAGCGAGGCTGGTTTAACGGAAGTGGACGTTGACGAGGGCGATTACCTGTTGGACTGGCGTTCCGGCGGCACGGGCTTGCGCTACGTGCACTACTTCAGTGAGGAAGAGCTGGCCAAAATGGCCGAGTCCAGCGGCTTTAGGGTCGTCGAAACGTTCTATTCGGATGGCAAAGAGGGGAATCTGGCGATTTATCAGGTGTGGCGAAAGTCATTGTAGGGCGGGCTTTCACACTTTTGGCGGGTTACAAACCCGCCCTAAGCTTTAAGATTTCTTATACAATCTTCAAATTTTCTTCACAAGAAATTCATATCGGCGTGCTATGATAATGTCACTTTAGAAGGAGTAACATTATGAGCAAAACTTGGAAATGGATCCTTGGGATCGTGCTTGGGTTGGTCATCCTGGCTGGTGTGGGCTTCCTGGCCGCTACATTCTTTGGGTATGGTCCCATGTCTTACTGGGGCGGACCGGCCTATTACGGCCACCCGATGATGGATGACTATGGTTTTGGCAACCGTCTTCCAATGGACAATTATCATAACTTCCGCCGTCCCATGATGGGTGGGCGCGGTTTCTATCCATTTGGCGGATTCTTCTTCCTGGGCGGACTGCTGCGCCTGGTCTTCCCGCTGGGTGTGCTGGCTCTGGTGGCATACATCGCTTACCAACAGGGCAAGAAGGCTGGAATGAGCGCTGCGTTGGCCGCGCCTGCACCAGAATCTGTTATGGATGCAGAGCCGGAAAAACCTAAAAAGCAGCGCGGACGGAAAGTTGCGTAGCGTAAAAATATAAAACCGGTTCCTTGACCGTTGTCAGATCCCCGATTCAAGATCGGGGATTTTTAAATTCAGTAAATCACAGGTTTGTCATTCTGCCTGCACCGCCCGTGCTATCCGGCACTGATGGTATGCGCAGGCACGCGTGAGGAGCCAGCGTTCTTCTGGCGACGAAGAATCTCCCATATTTTGCGCCTAGACTCTTCGCTCGCAACGAACGCTCGCTCACATCGTCCCGATGTCCTTCGGGAGAGTGACATGAGAATCGTGATTTATTGAAATTGGATAATTATGGTAGAATTTACATAGAACATTTATTCGGTAAGCAGATATACGGAGGCAACGATGAGCGAGAAAGTAATGGTGTTTGTTGGTACCAGCAAAGGCGGATTTGTATTCAGCAGCGACGCGGCGCGAAAAAAGTGGCAGGTCAGTGACATCCATTTCAAAAGCTGGAACGTGATGCACATGCAATTGGATCCGCGCGATCAGCGCCTGCACGCGGCAGTGAATCATGTTGTTTATGGCCCGACCACCCACTACTCGGATGACTTCGGAAAAACCTGGGCGCAGGCGAAGCAGGTGCCTGCCATTACACGTTCTTCGAAATCCGGCCGACCGGCCAGCACCGTGGAGGAGGCCTTTCGTTCCGAGGCGGGAGAGAGTTTCAAGGATACGCCTGAAACGATGATCAGGGTATGGAACATTACCCCCGGGCGCGCAAACGAACCGAACATTTTGTATGCCGGCGCCCAACCTGCATCCCTGTTCATTTCCAAAGATCGTGGCGAAACGTGGACGTTGAACGAAGCGCTCTACGATCATCCGCATCGCGACCAGTGGAACCCGGGCGCTGGCGGTCTGTGTTTGCACACTATCCTTCTGGATCCAATCAGTCCGAAGCGCATGTATATTGCCGTTTCTGCGGCGGGCTGCTATCGCACGGACGACGGGGGCAAGACCTGGTCGCCTTACAATAAAAATGTGCGCGCCGATTTCATGCCGAACAAATTCCCCGAATACGGACAGTGCGTGCATAAGATGGCGCTGCACCCGTCCAGGCCGCAAGTGCTTTTCCAGCAGAACCATTGCGGCGTCTATCGCAGCGACAACCACGGCGAAGACTGGATCGATATCGGCGACGGAAAATTGCCCTCCCGCTTTGGCTTCCCGGTTGCCGTCCATCCCACCGACCCGCGCACTGTCTATCTGGCGCTCGAAGAAAGCGACGAATATCGCATGAGCGTGGACGGCCGCTTTTCCATCTGGCGCAGCCGCGATGACGGGGAGAACTGGCAGCGCCTGACGAACGGCCTGCCCGAAAAGGCCCACCTGGTGGTGTTACGCGAAGCCATGGCGACCGACTCCTTCGAGGATGCGGGCATCTATGTCGGCACCAACACCGGGCAGTTGTTCTACAGCCGCGATTCGGGCGATAGCTGGGAGATGCTGGCGGACTTCCTGCCGCCGATCAATTCGGTCGAAGCGGCGGTGGTGTAGGTTAAAACGAAGTGACTGTCACTTTTGACGTGACAGTCACTTTTACTGAAAGAATATACTTTCTATTTCAGTTTCCAGCTATTCCCGCTCTGCTGGTAGCCATACTTCTCGGCGTTGGCTTTTAGCCACAGCAGTTGCCTGACATACATCGGAGCTTGATCCAGCGGCTTGCCGCTCCATTCCTGCGCCAGTTCATCCACATTTGCGTTGACGAAATCGATCCGAGAAATTTTTGACTCGAGTTCCATGCGTAGCGCAGCCTCATAAACCAGGAACGGGTCAATATTACTTTCCTCGAGTTTGATCAACACACCCGGGTTGGCCAGTAAATATTTTCCGCCGTTGGCCTGGGCCTCCTGCATTGGAGCCATCCCCCTTCCCAATACAAGCCTTGTTCCTGAGCCGCTTATTGATGTTCCTGCAATCGTTCTGAAAAGTTCAGCAGCCTTATCTTCATTCGTGTCATTATTTGATGTTGAGCTTGTGCCTTCCGGCTTGAGCGGCGCCGGGCTGGTCTTTGCGCCTTCGACGACACCCATTGCCACGATCCCGGTCGCTACATAAGGGTCAATGTCTTTGTTAGCAATACAATGATACTGAAAAAGGATCGAACAAAGGATCATGCCAGCCCGGGCGCTTTCCAGGTCATCGAGTCCGTGTTTTTTCATGATCAGGTTGTATGGCTTCTGATATTCTGCCTGGACCTGGGCAAGATCCATGAGCGGTTTATCCTGGTCAGAAATGTTCTGAACCAAAGGCTTCGCCATGACATCGATTCCGTTCTGCTTGCAATAGAATGCAAACAGGTTCAGCAACTGGGGATAAGCCTGGTTTACTTCTTCCGAAAGGACAAC
>CAZLOC010000472.1:0-3194 GCA_964560935.1 uncultured Anaerolineaceae bacterium
ACTGGGTCTCGTTCATGCGATGCAGGAGGTCGCGGGGGATGTCGCCGCTGCCGAGGGTGTCGAAGATGCCGGTTATGCCGCACATGCTGGTGATTTTTTCCCTATTACTGTCGAATTTTCAGGCTGCCTGTTGGCTCTTCAGCACCAACATCTCGTTGTCTGCTTGTATGGGTTGGTGTAAGCGTCGGGGACTGCAGGAATACTGAAGCATTGTCGGCATGCCTCAGCACCTGTTCGCCTTGTCGAGTTGTGCGTGCTGGCGCCCGTAGGTTACCGAGCAAAGCCTGTGCCATGTCGGCTATTTCTTCTGGCGGCACACCTGTGGTGTGAAGCCCGAAGATTCTGCATGGCATCCATACACTTGGAGGCCCGGAATCAAGGCTGTTGTAACAGCGATGGACCACACCGCCCTCAGTATTAGTGCATGGTCTATCGTAATTTCCTCAGGTAGACCTTTATCTCATAACACGCCTCGTAATTTAGCCTGCTCCTCAAACGCTGGTTAAAATTGGCGTCGAGCACGCTCGATAGGGATCCGGGGTCCATGGCCCATGGTTCGTTGCGACTGGCTGTTTAATGTGCTTGACGACTACGTGGCTGAAGCTTGATCTCCATACCCATATGCGGCAGCGGTATAACCACCTCATTTGCAGCATTCGCCTTCATGTCGAGATAGCGATACACCTTCAGCGACAGGTTGGAAAATTCCGGCAAATTGGTCCGGACTGGAAACTCGTGCTGCAGGCGGAAACTCGGCCCTGCAAGGGTTCGGGATAACAGTCCAAATTCTGGCAAACCCACTATGTCACGACTTTCGATCACTACTAGACCAATGCCATAACGGTCAATCAAGCCCAATACATCCTCTTCCGATTTCACATGGGAAACCGTACCGAAATACTTATGTACGGACATCGAAACGAGCATCTTGTCCGCGCGCAGAACAATGTGCCTCTTGTCCGGGTCCAGCGCCCTGACATTGAAAATAAAATTGCCGTCATGCTTGCCTGCAAACAGGATTAGACCAGGATCCTCCTGACCCACCACATATTCGGCCGCCTGGGCATAGCCAGCGACATAGCGATGTTCTTCACCCAGTGACTTCCAGATGTTCCACACGACCAGCGCAGCGACCAAGCCAAATGCTGCGATTCGAATGGCCTTGCTTTCAATGGTCAACGCATACAAGGGCCGGCAGGCCAGCAATGAGATGGCTGGCAGTGCGTACATGGTGTAGCGCTCAGCATTGCCAGGAACCCCGAACAGCAGTGTTGCCATCAGATACCAGGTCACTAGCCACGACACGATTAACCAGTCCTGGGGGTTGGTCCGAGCCAGAATCAACTGGATCGCGCCTATGACAGTCAGCACCGACAAGAGGGGACCGCCCACCTCCCATAAAGTCCGGAAATACAGCGTCCAGCGCGCAAGGGAAAACATCTGCGGCGCACCATGGCCAGCCTCGTGCAGGCCACCAACGGTGGCGCCCAACCCCATGGCACCAAATTTGAGCGCGTGCACAGCCAAAACAGCCACTGCTAAACCAACAATCACATAGGCAAGTGCGGCCTCCCGTCTCCACAGCAAGGCCGCACGTCCCGACAGAATCGCATAGGCCAACAACGCAGGCAGGATGAAAACCGTGCTTTGCTTGATCAATAGGGTGCAGGCCAGAAGCACACCAGCGTAAACGGCCTTTGTCAGAAGTGGGCGTTGCAAATAGCGGTCGAAGGCCAGCACGGACAGAACGATCATGGCAACCGCCGGCACCTCGAGCATCACCGACCGCGTCCAGTGGAGCACCCCAGGAGTTAAGAAAAAGAGCAGCAAGGACAATGCTGCTACCCAACGACCCCAAACCGGCCTGGTCCACGCATACCACGCCACCGCGCCGATCAATGCAAAACCCAGTATCGACAGACGCGCGGTGAACTCGCTAATGCCGAAGGCCGCGAAAAACAAAGCCTCGACCATGGCGAACAGCGGCGGATACCAGTTCAGGGCCAGGGCAGGATACTGTGCGAAGTACTGCAGGGCATACTGGTAGGGCGCCTGCCAAGGCATATCCCGAGCAAGATCGAGGAAGAACACTCCATCCATCGCATGGCGGGACTCGTCAGTCCACCAGAATTCGCCTGCATCCAGGGCTGGCCAAAACACGACACCGATCGTAAGTACGATCACAAACACGATCAGAACGTCCGCCATTGCAGGCCCGCCAGACCATACCCTGCTGTCCAGCCATTGGCCGATACTTTGCGATGACGAACGCCGGGCCTGCACCTTACAGCTTCTCCAAAATGCAACGGATCACGTCTGTCTGCTGCTCTTCCAATCCGAGCCACATAGGCAAGCGCACAAGGCGATCCGCCATTTCCTCGGTGACGGCCAGTTCCCCGTGGGTACGGCCGAAGCGCCTGCCGGCTGGCGAACTGTGCAGTGGCACATAGTGGAAAACAGGGTTGATCCCCGCCTCCTTCAATCGGGCGATGAAGGCGGTGCGCGCCTCCAGATCCGTCAGCAGGAGGTAATACATGTGGGCGTTATGGGCGCAATTGGCGGGAATGACGGGACGACGTATTCGGCCGGACTTCTCTGGCTCGTTAAACCACTGATGGTAGGTGTTCCAAAGGGTGATTCGATCCCTGGTGATGGCATCCGCTTCCTCCATCTGTGCCCACAAAAAAGCGGCGACAAGCTCAGACGGTAGGTAGGATGAACCCACGTCCACCCAGGTGTACTTGTCCACCTGGCCGCGAAAGAACTGGGAACGATTGGTGCCCTTTTCGCGGATGATCTCGGCACGCTCGGAAAGACGGGGATCATTGACCAGCAGCGCGCCCCCTTCACCGGAAATGATGTTCTTGGTTTCATGGAAGGAAAGCGCCCCCATATGGCCGATGCTGCCAAGCGGCCGCCCTTTGTAACTCGCCATGACCCCTTGCGCGGCATCCTCGATCACCAGCAGACCATGCCGCCGGGCTATGTCCATGATGGTATCCATCTCACAGCCGACACCTGCGTAATGCACCGGAACAATAGCCTTCGTACGTTCGGTGATCGCCGCCTCGATCAGGGTTTCATCGATATTCAGCGTATCGGGCCGGATATCCACGAACACCGGAACGGCACCACGCAGAACGAAGGCATTGGCGGTGGAGACGAAGGTATAGGACGGCATGATCACCTCATCC
>CAZLOC010000473.1:0-3191 GCA_964560935.1 uncultured Anaerolineaceae bacterium
TGACCACGCCCTTGTTGCGCCTGAGGGTCTATCATCGGCGGGGTCAAAGACCCGTGCCGAACAAAGCCAAAATCTCTAACAAAATTCTAATGGGGGACTTCTTGACAAACCCCGCTTTTTACATATAGTTAAGCCCACTTAACTAAAAAGGCAGCTTAACTATGACTGATGCACTCCAATTTTCACAATCCCTGCGCGGCTGGATGGATACCTTCATCCACCGCTCGATGCGCGACTCGGCGCGCTTTGTCAAGGCCAGCGGGTTTTCCATGCCGCAGTTCTTCCTGTTGATGCATGTCGATCAGCATGCGCAGTGCGGCATCTCGGATTTGTCCGAGCACATGGACATTACCAATGCCGCGGCCAGCCAACTGGTAGACAAACTCGTCCAGGCCGGATTATTAAACCGCACCGAAGATCCAAATGACCGCCGCGCCAGGCAACTGGTTCTAACCGACAAGGGCAAGGACCTGATCGAAAAAGGCATCACGGAGCGCTACCGCTGGGTGGAAGAGGTGGCGGCCAGGCTCAATGATGAAGAGCAGGTCAAAGTGAGCGCTGCTTTGATCCTTCTGACCGAAGCAGCCCGTGAGTTAGGCCTGGAACCGTCACATTTTGAGAACTTGAAGGATTAGGGAACGTCACCGGGAGGGATGATGAAAGCGTTTAACCGCAGATTGTATGGCAGCTTTGGTGAATTCTTATCAGATGTTCGCATGGTGATGTCCAATCGTCAGAACATCCGGGCGATGATGCGCAGCAAAACGCTCGGCCCGGCCTTTCGCGAGCGGTTATTCCTGGCGGTCACGCAGGTCAACGGCTGCCGCTACTGTTCCTACTTCCACGCACAACAGGCGTTAATGCAGGAAGTTTCGGAGGAAGAAATCCGCGCCATCGGAGACGGTCTGCTTGACAAATGCCCGGCGGAAGAATTGACCGCGCTGTGCTATGCCCAACATTGGGCCGAGACCAACGCCTGTCCCGACCTGGAAGCCCGCGCCCGCCTTTTGGAAACCTACGGCGACGAAACGACCTCGCAGATCGACCTGGCGCTGCGCATGATCCGCATCGGCAACCTGACCGGCAACCTGCTGGACTACATCTTGTTTCGCCTGTCCTTTGGGCGCATTGACATCAACAAGCCACCTCGATTGGGCAGACTTGGAAGTCACTAAAAACTTTAACAAAAACTGTCATTCCCCTTTGGGGACGATGTGCAAGCCCCGCTGGTCGAGTACCGCGAAGCGGTGTATCGAGACCGAGGGCATGGCAATCTCATGTATATTGGTTACTTGCGATTGCTCCGTCAGCCGTGGTCTCCCTGGCCCGGCCAGGACGGGCGATACGTCCTTCGACTTCGCTACGCTTCGCTCAGGACTACTCGACCGACGGCTGCCTCGCAATGACATCACAAAAGGAGCACCCTTGCAAGCATCCATTACTCGACCTATATCCCGCCGACGCGGGAAAAAAACGTCGAAAGGCGGAATGGGACGCGCCGTCAAATACCTGACGCGTTATGGGCGCGAAGCGGCGCTGCCCTATGTTTTCCTGATCATCGCGACGCTGTCACAACTGGCCGTGCCACGCATGATCCGCAACGTGATCGACGCGGTCACCAGCGGCTATGTCGCCGACCAGATCATCTCGGCGCTGGAAAAAATCCCGGCGGACTTCGTTGGGGCGGCGCTGCCGAAGATTCTGGAGGCCACGGGGAGGCCGTCCAATTTAACGCTGGAGCAGCTCAGGGTCCAGTTAGAAGCGGACCTGGTCAATGCGCCGAGGGCACTGGTCACGGCGCTGGTCGCCATCGTCATCTTCGCCCTGCTGCGCGGCATTTTCGCATTCCTGCAAGCCTACTGGGCGGAAAAGAACTCACAATCCGTAGCCTACGACATGCGTAACGACCTGTACGCCAAGATCCAGAACCTGTCGTTCTCGTATCACGATAAGAACCAGACCGGCCAACTGATGATCCGTGCCACCGATGATGTGGAAAAGGTGCGCCTGTTCATCGGGCAGGGACTGCTGCAACTGGTGGGCGCTACTATTTTATTGACGGGTACGATCATCATCCTGTTCAGCACTAACGCTGTGCTGGCCTGGACTGCCATACCCATCCTGCCGATTGCAATGGTTCTGTTTGTCTTTTTCAGCAGCCTGGCGCGCCCGATGTTCACGAAAGTGCAGGTGAAAATCTCGACCCTGAACACCATCCTGCAGGAGAACCTGGCGGGTATCAAAGTTATCAAGGCTTTCACCCGTGAGAAGGAACAGCAGGGAAAATTCCGCTACGCCGCAGATGACACCATGAACCAGGCCATTGCGCTGGCGCGCCTGTTCACCTTCATGTTCCCAATGGTCTTCATGATCGCCAACCTGGGCCAGGCCGCTATCCTGTACGTGGGCGGCAAACAGATCATCGCAGGCGCGCTCTCGCTGGGCGAGTGGCAGGAATTCTCGCTCTACCTGATGTACCTGTTCTTTCCGGTCGCCATGCTGGGCATGATCATCACCCAATTCGGGCAAGCAGCCGCATCGGCTGACCGCATCTTCGAGATCCTGGACGCCAAAAACGACATCGTGGACAAACCGGATGCCATCGAACTTCCGGAAGTGACCGGCGAGATCAAGTTCGAGAACGTGACCTTCCGCTACTTCGGCGGCGGCGAACCGGTACTCAAGAACGTCACCTTCGAGGCCAAACCCGGCGAACGGATCGCCCTGCTGGGTGCGACTGGCTCCGGCAAGAGCACCATCATCAACCTGCTGCCACGTTTCTACGATCCCAGCGAGGGTCGCATCACCATCGACAATCACGACCTGCGTAATGTCAAAATCGAGTCGCTGCGTTCCCGGATCGGGATTGTGCTACAGGAGACCACGCTCTTCAGCGGCAGCATCCGCGAAAACATCGCCTTCGGCAAGCCAGAAGCCACCCAGGGGGAGATCGAGGCCGCGGCTAAAGCCGCCCAGGCGCATGATTTCATTATGTCCTTCCCGGATGGCTACGAGGCGCACGTCGGCGAGCGCGGCACCACCTTGAGCGGCGGACAGAAACAACGCATCGCCATTGCACGCGCCCTGCTGCTCAACCCGCGCATCCTGATCCTGGATGACTCCACCTCCAGCGTCGACCTGGCGACCGAGTCGCTCATCCAGGTAGCGCTCGACAAACTGATGGAAGGGCG
>CAZLOC010000474.1:0-3187 GCA_964560935.1 uncultured Anaerolineaceae bacterium
TTTCGCAGGTAGAAAAAAAACAGCAAGAAGCCCAAGTAGGCCAGCAGGCCGGGCAGTTTCAGCGCCAGCGGGCTGAGCCCGATTAGCGCGTAGACCGGGGCCAGCATGAGCGGGAATCCCCACGGGTAAGCCGCCGGACCCATCTGGTGTCCTTCTTCGCGCGAGGATTGGGTGACGGTGAATCCATTGCGCGCCACGAAACTGTCCATTTCACCGCGCAGGATGCTTTGCGCCTGCCCGATATAGGCGGCAAAATCGTCGCCCCAGAAGTGCCCGCGCGTGAGCACGGACGAACCGAGTAGAGCGCTGGCCAGGAGCAGGAGCGCGAGCAGGATGGCGGTCTTTTTTGACATGACCGGATTGTACACCGAAACGAGAATGGGAAATTAGAATATTTGTTCTGTTTATCTGAAGGGAAGACGTGCTCTAATCAGCTGCCAGCCGCGTGGTGCCATGTCGCCTGCAAACGCTGGTTGAGCGGGCTATGAAGTTTACCCTACGATTAACTTGTCTGAGTTCCAAGTGAGTGTCTGAAAAATTATAAATTTTGTTTCGGCATGTCATTCTGAGCCGCGTAGCGACGAAGAATCTCTAGTTTTCAAGGAAGTTCTAGCCGAAAAAGTAGATTCTTCGCTCCTTCGGTCACTCACACCGTCCCGGTGTCCTTCGGGAGAATGACATCCAAGATAGTTTTCAGACAGACTCTAATGAAGCTTGTTCCTCTCACGGAGATCATCGACGAACTCTATCAATTCATCGATATATCTCTTGGGTTGCACCATGTGGATTTCGTGCCCGCCGGGTATTTGGACGACCTTAAGATCATCGACGAGTGAAACGATACGCTCCAGATCGTTGTCGTCTATGGCGCCTAAGAGCCCCCAGGTCTCGTGGCGAGACGCATGAGCGCGCATGAGAAGCATGGGGCACTTGACTCGTTTCAAGGTCTCTTCGGGAGAGAAATCCTTGCTCAAGTCACCGTCCAGTGTGGCGCGAGAAAAGTCTGTATCATATTCGGATAAGAACTTAAAGCCAGCTCTCATGTTGAACGGCAGGAACGGAACCTCGTAAGGACTATTGGGACGTACAGCCCGATTTAACCGAGCCAGGAAGAACATAGTCTTTATGATGAAGGGAGGAATATGTAGAAGCTCTGATTTCCCCTCCACAGGGACCCCCACTTGGGAGAGGTATCCCTCAACATCCCGTTCCCCCGGCTTGCCCAGGATGTCCACAGCTAATCTGAAATTGTTGGCCATGAATTTCTCGTTTTGGATACGAGGCCACACGGAAGAGAAGATCGGTGGGTCCTCGCCAATGACGGCCAGGACATCTTCAGGGGCATTCGCGGCCAACCAGATGGCGAGAACACCCCCGGAGGAGAGACCGGACGCGATGGCAGGTCGTTGGATGACTTCCCGGATGAAATGCTTCAGGTCGTCCCCGCAGATGTTGTATGAATAGCGTCTCGGCGTCCAGGTTGATTTTCCGTGCCCACGGAGATCGGGAACAAAAATCTGGAATCTTTTTGAGAGTTCGAGAAGGACGGGTTTGTACCCCTGCCAGGATTCCATCTGACCGGGAATAAGCAGCAGGGGAAGACCGTTATCAGGTCCGAGGACATAATTGAGGCTTACATCACCAGTGGTAAAGGACAGTTCCTTGAAACCTTTTGGTATCCCGGCTAATTTAACCCAACATGGTATTTTCATTCTTACCTCTTCTCCAAAACACTTACGCGTCAGCCGCGTTATTCAATCGCCGACTTCCCCCGCTTCTTCCCGGATTTGAACCGGCAACCGTTTCGTCAGCATTAGCCAGCCGACGAAGAGTCCCATCACCAGCCAGCCAGGGACGCTGGTCAACGTGCCGCCGAGGATGGTGTCGAAGCCGGGTTTCAAGAACAGGTACGGCAACCCTGCCCAGGCGTTGATCGACCCGTGCGCCAGCGCGGCCACCCAGGGGCTGCGCGCCTTCAGATACATCCAGCCGATAATGATGCCCAACAGCACGCAGAAGACGGTCATCAGCAGAATGCCGAGCATGGGATGGTCCGGGTAGTTATGTCCCTGTGCAATGACCGGTGCATGCCAGACTCCCCAGATGAGGCCGCTGATGAGCAGGGCTTTCCACTGTCCAAGCGGCATCAAGCGCGGGAGCAGGAATCCGCGCCAGCCGAGTTCCTCGCCCATGGCAAAGATGATGTTGAAGAATGGCGCAAACAGCAAAGCCTGGGCGATTTGGATCACGACCAGCATCCCGGTGGATATTGGCAATTGCGTGCCGGTCTGCTCCATTTGTTGTTGCAAAAAAGTGAACTCTGTGTCCAGTTGGCCGGTGCGGATGAGAACCGTCAGCAGGCCGCTCAAAGTGACCAATATAGGCGGCAGTAGCCAGGCCCAGAGATAATAGCGCTTGGGGCCAAGCGTGTTCAGGCGGAGTGATTTGAATGGTTGTTTTTCGATTGCAAGCGTAGCAATCAAGGCAGCAATGCCCGGTCCCCACATGGCCAGCGCCCACAGGCCTTGAATGGCAATTTGGCGAGTGGCAGGTTCCAGGTCCCGGAAGAGAAGCGGGGTCAGGAACAGGGGCCAGGAAATAGCGAAAGCGATGATGAGAAACCAGGTCAGTGGTTTGCGTTGTAACATTTAACCTCCTAAAAAGCTGGCCTTGAGCGCTCACGGCGGGCCCGGTCAGTCAATGGGCGCTTGGCGATAACGTTGATCTTATTCGCGTTTTCGATAATGTGGGTGGAGACGACTTCCCAGCCGTCTTCGCCCCATTCGTTGAGCATTTCTTCCAGTTCTTCGGCCTTTACGCCAGAGAAGAACCCGCCTACGGTTTGCACGCGATATTCCCATTGTTTGATGTCTTCATACATTTGAAAACCTCATTTTTTCACGGAAAAATTGGTCTTATTTTTAACAGCAGCGAATACAGAGGCTGTTTTTTTATATCAAGATCGTTGGTTGAGTGGGCGGCGGGTTTCGATACGGGCTACCGCCCTACTCAACCAACGCCGCCATATCGCCCGTCCTGGCGTTCCGGGCCAGGGAAACCAACAAACTTTTTTATGCAAAGAATCATACACTTTTTGTTTCACATGAAACATATTCTAAGCTTTTGTTTCGCGTTGATACAGCACATACGAATAAACGAGCAGAAATAGTGTTGAGGCTAACACAGG
>CAZLOC010000475.1:0-3169 GCA_964560935.1 uncultured Anaerolineaceae bacterium
CCCCTCGCCCAACGGTAGATTGCTTCATCACTCCGTTCCTCGCAATGACATCCTAAGAGCATTAGCCCACATCCCCGGCGTGTATGTCCCCAAGTTCTACGAACCGCATTACCTCGAGGATGGCACGCTCTCGCACATCGAAGCCCTGCTGGATGACATTGCCAACCCGGTCGTCAAACGCGTGGTGGCCAAGCTGCCGCCTCCACCAACCAAATTCATCGTGCCGAACATCGACGTGGTGCATAATCGCGCCTCCGTGGAAATCATGCGCGGATGCACGCGCGGGTGCCGCTTCTGTCATGCGGGCATGATCACGCGTCCCGTCCGCGAAAGAAGCGTGGACGAAATCATCGAAGCGGCTGTGCGCGCCGTGGAAGATACCGGTTTCGAAGAACTGGCGCTCATGTCGCTGTCATCGTCCGACTTTACGCGCATCGTCGAGTTGACCAATGCCATCAGTGAGCGCTTCAAAGGCCAGAAGCTGACCATCTCCCTGCCCTCACTGCGCATCGAATCCGTGTCCATTGACTTGATGGACAAACTGCGCGAGCACTATTCTGGCGGGTTTACACTCGCGCCCGAAGCCGCCACCGAGCGTATGCGCCGCATCATCAATAAGTACATTTCCGACGATGAAATCATCGAGACCACGCGCGAAATCTACCGCCGCGGCTGGAAAACCATCAAGCTGTATTTCATGATCGGCCATCCCAGCGAGACGATGGAAGATGTGCAAGCCATCGCTGACCTGGCCAAAACTGTGATCAGGGAGGGCCGCAAGGTGGCTGGCATGGGCATCAAGCTACACGTCGGCTTTAACACCTTCGTCCCCAAACCACAGACGCCCTTCCAGTGGGTCTCAGTGGACACGCGCGAGAGCATCCTCGAAAAACAGGAACTGTTGCGCCAGAGCCTGCGCGACCGCAACATCAAACTCTCCTGGAACAATCCCGACGACACGTTGCTGGAAGCCTTTTTATCAAGAGGCGACAGGAAGATCGCCGAGGTGGTTCATACGGCCTGGAAGAACGGCGCCAAGTTCGATGCCTGGGGCGATCAGGCGAAATTCGATGTGTGGATGGCAGCCTTCAATGAACACGGTCTCGAACATGCCTTCTATACCCATCGCCAGCGCCGCACCGACGAGGTCTTCCCCTGGGAGCATATCACTGCTGCCGTGCGCAAGAACTTCCTATTCCAGGATTTCCGTATGTCGCTGGAAGGCCAAATCCGCGTGGACTGCCGCCTGAACTGTTATGCGTGCGGCATCCTGCCCACCTTCTCCGATTTACGGCGCGAAAATCCCGGCGAAATCTGGAAGTGTCCGGATGTCAAGAGCCCACGGCGTTCAGCAGTCAGCCATCAGCTTCCAGTGGTGGGTGATTGATGAGACTGCGAGTCACTTTCTCCAAGCAGGGTGCGCTGCGATATACCGGTCATCTTGATTTGCATAAAATCTGGGAACGGAGCATACGCCGCGCCAAGCTGCCGCTTGCCTACAGCCAGGGTTATCACCCGCAGCCCAAAATCCAGCTTGCTGCCGCCCTGCCGCTCGGATTCGCGTCCCGCGCGGAGGTGATGGATATCTGGTTGAACGAAGATGTGGATGAAGTTGTTCCTGCACTGCAAGCCAATGTCCCGCCTGGGCTGACCATTTTGCAGGCCGAACCCGTGGACGAACGTGCACCGTCCCTGCAGACGCAGGTCATCGCGGCTGAGTACCAGGTCGAAATAACGGAGGCAGGATACGCTTCTGGATTGAACGAGCGGATTGCATCCGTTCTAGAATCCGAATCCATACCCCGGGTACGTCGCAACAAGCAGTATGACCTGCGTCCACTGATTGAGTCCCTCACCCCCATCCCCTCTCCCCTCGGGAGAGGGGAGATTCTCTCAATGCGCCTGACCGCCCGCGAAGGCGCAACCGGCCGCCCCGAAGAAGTGCTGGCTGCCCTTGAAATTCCTCTGGAAGTTACCCGGATCGAACGCACCCGTTTGATCTTTGAGGGTTAAAATAAAGGACACCAACCTGCGGAGATAATTATGCCCTTACTTGTTTCTATTTTCTTTGGTTTTGTACCCATGTTCTTATTTGCCGGGTTCATCAACTGGCTGGACCGTTACGAGAAAGAACCCAAAGCCCTGCTGGGGGCGGCCTTCATGTGGGGCGCGCTGATTGCTGGCGGCGGCGCGTACATCATTAACACCGTGCTGGGACTGGGCATATATATCGTCACCGGCTCGGAGGGCGCCACCGACTTCGCCACGGCTTCCATCATCGCCCCAATTGTGGAGGAAAGCCTGAAAGGACTGGCCGTGCTGGTGGTCTTCTTCCTGTTCCGCAAGGAGTTCGACTCCATCCTGGATGGCATCATCTATGCGGGCATCACCGCGTTGGGTTTTGCCGCCATCGAGAACGTGCTGTATATTTACAACTATGGCTATCAAGAAGGTGGCTGGAGCGGATTGTGGCAGTTGGTCTTCATCCGTGTGATCCTGGTCGGCTGGCAGCATCCATTCTACACGGCTTTCACGGGTATCGGCCTGGCCATCGCACGCATGAATCGCAACTTCTTGGTCAAGATCATTGCTGTGCTGGGCGGATTCGCTACGGCGGTATTCACACATGCGTTCCATAACACGTTCGGCGGCCTGATCGGTGGGATCGAAGGCCTGGCCCTCGGCACGTTTGTGGACTGGGTGGGCTGGTTCTTCATGCTGATCTTCATCGTCTGGATGATCGTGCACGAGCGCAACATCCTGAAACGCCATTTGCAAGAAGAAGTCAGCAGTGGACTGATTTCCCACACACAATACCGTACAGCTTTGTCTTTTGCGCAATCTGGCGCGCGGTTTAATGCGCTCACTTCCGGCAATTATTTCGCTACCGCCCGTTTCTACCAGGTATGCGGCGAACTGGCGCACAAGAAGGAACAATTGATAAAAGTGGGCAATGAAAAAGGGAACCTGGCGATCATCGAGAAATTGCGCGGCGAGTTGACCCAACTGGCTCCGGTGGCGAAAACGTAAAGTCTTATAAGTCTTTCAAGTCTGATTGGTCTGACAGGTCTCACAGGTTTCGACTTGTGAGACCTGTTGACTCTCTGACCTGTCAGACTTAATGGTAAAATCCCCTTCGCCAGCGCCCCCGTAGCTCAGTGGACAGAGC
>CAZLOC010000476.1:0-3162 GCA_964560935.1 uncultured Anaerolineaceae bacterium
CGTATCTTGCTTTGACTTATTGCTCACTCAACGCTAATTTGGTAGCCAATGCGGCGAAAATAAGCGCGAATGATCGCTGTAAGGAACAAGATAAATAGTTCTGGATGGAGTTCGTGCTGCTATCCATATCAATGGGCTCGCGGGATTGTTTGAGACATCCATTCAAAAAACGCACCCTCGCGGGCGCGTTTTTTATTTCACCTATAACCATTGCCCCTCTGTGATCAAATCATTCAGCGCAGCAGCAGTCCCAGCACTCCCAGGATTCCCATGAGTATCAGAGCGAATTTTGGCAAGCTGCGAGTAACACCTGATCTTGCAGCCCGGGATTGACGGAGAGCCTGACTCCTCATTCCTTCTTCCATCAGACCCTTTACTTTCTCTTTGCCTCGTGTTTCATAAAAGAACTGGTTCATGGCAGAAACTCCTTTATCTGGAACATACCTGTGCATTCGAGAGCAGGTCAATCAGTCCACCGTCTACGCCGGTGGGTCCGCCGTTGGTGTATGTGAGCCAAGTGTCCATCTGCTCCACATACACCCGGCGGATGGATGAGCGCTCCGCCGCCAGATTATCACAGAGTGGTGCGGCAGGCAGGGGATCTGATGCACCAGCAGCAATGGCAACCTTGGTGGTCTCGATCGCTCCTTGGAATGTCAGCGCAACCATCAGCGCCAAAGCAGCAACTATAAACATATTGAACAAACGGTTCTTAATCATTTTGATCTCCTTTTGGTTTATTTTCCATTGATTGAAACGTTCTTCTCAGGCCCCACACCAGCGATCAGCCAGTGCGGGGCTCATTGACGTGCGTTTGTGGAGGAGGAAGGTTGGCAAACACACGTCTCGACAGGCTCTAAGCGGATGGATCATTTCTAATGCCGCAGGAAATAATCCGATATATTGGCCGTCGCGTTACCTTAGCGTAGTTCGGGATGGCGCATGATATAATCAGAAGCCTCTGCAAAGACGCCAACCGAATTTGTCTCAACATGACGTTGGTAGTAGTCAGAGAGATCAGGTGAATCTTGCCCACCTGTCACAGGGATGATGGAAAGCGTCTGGCTCTCAGAACGACATTGAGCGAGTTCTCTCATCGGCACGTCAAAGCACTCGTCAACTCGAGAACGATACGAGGAAGGGGCAACGTTTTCTTCTCTAAGGTGCCAGAAGTCCGGCCGGGATGGCCAGCTTAAGTCGGCCCTCGAAGCGTAGGTGGGGTTGATTGCGGAGACAGTAGCCATAAGGGCTATAACAATCAGCGCAATCACGACAAGCATTTGGAACTTACGATCTTTCAACATTTTGATCTCCTTTTCCGAGGCCGGGATTTGTTGGTTGGCCTCGGTCGTTGGCTACACTTTAGCATCCGGGCCCTCACCAAAGTTGACAAAATTCACCAAAATTCACCAAAAGAAAAGTTTCGTCATATAATCACTCGCAAGATATGCAAATTTCTCCCTGCTGAAAGGAAGCTTGTATGCACAGTCAGATGTCCAGGCTCGCCCTGGAGCGTTTTACGAGCTTTGGCGATTTACTCAAGTTCCTGCGACGCCGGTCCGGTCTCACCCAGCGCGAACTTTCCATTGCCGTCGGTTATAGCCATGCTCAAATCAGCCGACTGGAGTTGAACCAACGCCAGCCCGACTTGGCGACGGTCACCGCCCGTTTTATCCCGGTGCTCGATCTGGAGGACGAACCGGAAGTCACTGAACGCCTGCTCGAACTGGCTTTGGAAATGCCGCAGGATGTGGAGCCGGCCCCCGGACTTCCTCCCTATAAAGGTCTGCAATTTTTCGACGAGTCTGACACTGCTCTATTTTTTGGGCGCGAAAAACTGACCAGGCTGCTGATGGATCGTCTGCGAGAGCGGCTTTCCGCCTCGCCTCCTCTGCGTTTCCTGGCTATCGTCGGCGCGTCCGGCAGCGGCAAATCGTCCACCCTGCGGGCGGGATTGCTTCCTACGCTGCGTCGCATTTCTCCCTTCTCGGGATGGATGATCCATAGCTTTACCCCGACCGACCGTCCTTTGGAGGCGCTCGCTTCGAACCTGACCCGGGAAACTGCTTCCGTTATTTCCACGGCCACGCTCATCGACGACCTGTCGCGCGACCGGCGGGCCTTACACCTGACGGTCTCACGCCTCACCAGCAGGGAAAAGAAAGTATCGCCCCGTTCCCGGACACCTGAAGGCCTGCTGCTGGTCATCGACCAGTTCGAAGAGCTCTTCACGCTCTGCCGGAGCGAAGCCGAACGAGGCGCCTTTATCGATAATTTGATGACAGCAGCCACCGAGCAAGGCGGCGCAACGTTTGTCGTCCTGGCCTTGCGCGCCGATTTCTACAGTCATTGCGCCCCCTATGCAGACTTGCGCGATGCCCTGGCCAACCAGCAGGAATACATCGGCGCGATGAACACCGACGAACTACGCCGCGCGATGGAAGAACCCGCCAAACGTGGAGATTGGGAGCTCGAACCAGGGCTGGTTGAGTTGCTGCTTCAAGACATAGGGGCAGAGAGGGAACATCCACCGGAGCCAGGCGCCCTGCCTTTAATGTCCCACGCGTTGCTGGAAACCTGGCATCGCCGCCAGGGACGAAAGCTGACCGTATCCGGCTATCTCGCTACGGGCGGGGTGCGCGGCGCAATTGCCGATACCGCCGACGATGTCTTCCAGAATGAATTCGACGAAAGGCAGCAGGAGATCGCGCGCAACATCTTCCTGCGCCTGACCCAGTTTGGAGAGGGCGAAGACACCGCCGATACCCGTCGCCGGGCGACCTTCGAGGAGTTGATTCATCATCCCGAAGATGAACCGCTCGTCCGGGAAGTGCTGACCAGGCTGGCAGATGCGCGTCTGATCACCACGGATAATGAGGTCGCAGAAGTGGCACATGAGGCCCTGATCCGCGAATGGCCCACCTTGCGTGAATGGCTGGAAGAAGACCGTGAAGGCTTGCGCCTGCACCGGCATCTGACCTTGGCGGCGGAAGGTTGGGAACGTCGCAAGCGCGATCCCGGGGAGCTCTATCGGGGCACGCGCCTGGCCCAGGCAACCGCATGGGCAGGGGCGCATTCGAATGCCTTGAGCGGGTTGGAAGAGGCATTCCTGGAGGTTTCAAAGGAACTCGCCAGGCAGGAAGAAGCCGAACGGGAGGCCCA
>CAZLOC010000477.1:0-3151 GCA_964560935.1 uncultured Anaerolineaceae bacterium
GCAAATCAGATCTGCAATTTTGCCGAGCCCGATGATAACTGCAGGGGCTGGCAAGCTACATGCGCTTTGACTTGGAGAGATATTGTGGTCGTCGCAGGTTCCTGTCTGCCCAAATGATCTGTTCATGGTAGCCCTATAGGCACCCGTCATCGGACTGGAAACAGCGACGAGAAAAGAAAATATTGAACGGTTCGTCGCATTGGCAGGTTAGGCGCCATGCTTGATGATGACCCTATTTGGGCATTGCTGCCCAAAGGACAAGACTTGCGGCGGCTAAGCCCACATACATTATGCTCATCGTCCGATAAAGCAACACACGGGACCACGACGCGAATCGACGGAGGTCCTCGTTTATTTCTCGGCGCGAGGCAACATCCATCACTGTAAAATCGACCAAACGGCCTTGTTGAAAGGATTTGGGTAACCGCTCGTCGTTTAGAAAGTCCATGATTCGTAGCGAGCGCCAGATAAATCTACGTTGAACAACGTGATGATACGAATCAACAAGCCAGAATAGCAACGGAATGGCGGCTGTAGCGAAGACGTAGGGTTTTAGAGCGGGTGTTGCCAAAGATCCGCCAACTGAAGCGGCCCAGACAGTAATCGTCCACTCCTTCAGGCTTTTAGAAATATCGTCCATCTGTCTAATGGTCGCGTTCACGACCTCAACTTCAGCCTTAAGCATCTCAATTTGGTATTGAAGGGGGGTATTGTTATCAGCCATGATAAATCTATCCCGCTCAAAAGAACCTTAGACAAAGATTCACTTATGGATTATGCCCCATGACGCCCAACATTAGATATTGAGCAAATTCTCCATATTCTCGAGACTCTTACTATTATATGATAATATAGGTCAAAGATCTAAAATTTGTTGAGGAGAAAATCGGGGGCATGATCAAATACCTGCTCTTCTAGAAACTTATAAACTTCCTGAAACTTCTACATATCCGTCCAATATCGACACTCTTGGGGCAGAAGGATTCCCACCTTTGGACCCAATCCTTCACTCCTTCATCACCCCTATAGCCTGAAATTTCTCCCTCTATAGACCGCCCGTTTCGATAAGCGGAACATCTCGGCAATTTTTGAGGATCCGGGGATAACTATCTTATCTGGCAAGTTCTAGAAATTTTCGTTCCAGATTTTCGCCTTCCCTTTAGCAAACCATCTCTTTCTTGACTTAATCCCCATCCTAACTTAAAACTAGATTTGAGGCAGGTCAAAGGCCGGGCAGCTGTCAACGAGGACTGATAGATGCAATTCATACTCAACGGTCCTGATATTCCTAATGCGCTTTTACAAGCCCATGAAGAAGGCCGCATGGTGTTCTTCTGCGGCGCGGGGATTTCCTATCCCGCTGGCCTGCCGGATTTCAAGGGACTGGTAGATAAGATTTACCACCTTGTTGGGACAACCCAGAATGACATTGAGCATCGTGCTTACGACCGTGATCAGTTCGATGCCACGCTGCATTTGTTGGAGCGGCGATTGCCAGGCCAGCGCTTGGCGGTGCGCAGGGCATTGATGGAGGCGCTGCAGCCCAATTTGCACCGAAAGGGGGCCACCGACACTCACGTGGCATTGCTTCAACTGGCACGCAATCGTGAAGGTGCGTTTCGGCTGGTGACGACCAATTTTGACCGTATCTTCGAGCGGGTGATCAAGCGCACAAAACAGCTTGTGAACGTCTATCCAGCGCCATTTTTGCCCATTGCGAAAAACAGTCGCTGGGATGGGCTGGTGTATTTGCACGGCCTTTTGCCGGAACGCCTGGATGATAGTGCTCTTAGTCAGCTGGTTGTTTCCAGCGGAGACTTTGGCCTGGCATATCTGACCGAACGCTGGGCGGCGCGCTTCGTCAGCGAGTTGTTCCGCAATTACGTTGTGTGCTTTGTAGGGTATAGCATCAACGACCCAGTGCTGCGCTACATGATGGACGCACTTGCCGCCGACCGGGTGCTGGGCGAGGCCATGCCTCAGGCCTATGCGCTGGGCGATTGCCAGCCTGGCCAAGGGGCTGATAAAACCATCGAGTGGGAGGCCAAGGGGGACGTCGTACCCATTCTTTACGAGGTGCCTTTAGGGACGCAGGACCATTCGGCTTTGCATCGCACGCTGAAGATCTGGGCGGAAACATATCGTGACGGCATTCTGGGTAAGGAGCGCATCGTGGTCGATTACGCAATGGCGCGACCGTCAGCGAGTACCCGGCAGGACGATTTCGTGGGCCGGATGCTTTGGGCTTTGTCTGACAAATCCGGACTGCCTGCCAAACGCTTCGCGAACTTCAGCCCCGTGCCGCCTCTGGAGTGGCTGGAGGCCTTTTCAGAAGATCGATATCGTCATGTTGATCTCGAACGCTTTGGCGTTCCTCCTCATGCTGAGGTAGATAAGAAGCTCAATTTCAGCCTGACACACCGTCCCGCACCCTATATCCATGCGCCGTGGATGTCATTGTTATCCGGAGATGCAAAGGAAAGTAGATGGGACGACGTGATGTGGCAACTGGCCCGGTGGCTGGTGCGGCATCTAAATGACCCAGAATTGATCCTTTGGCTGACAAAGCGAGGCGGCCGACTTCATGAACACTGGGTTTGGCTGATCGAGAGGGAGTTGGATAGATTTGCCCGGTTGGAGAGAGAGGGGAAAACGGCAGAACTAGAAGAAATTCGCACTGATGCCCCGAATTCGATCCCGCAGCCAATGATGCGGATACTTTGGCACCTATTATTGACCGGTCGCGTGAAATCACCGTCGCGCGATCTAGATCTTTACCCTTGGAAGGATCGACTTAAACGCAATGGCATGACCACCCTGCTCCGCTTGCAATTGCGCGAGTTGCTTTCGCCAAGAATAGTGCTAAGAGAGCCTTTCCATTGGGGTCCCAAAGATGAAGAAACCGGGGATCCAGAGCGTCTGAAACAACTTGTTGACTGGGAATTGGTGCTGGTAACTGACTACGTCTATTCATCGATCAAAGACCTTGCGAATGCCAACGCCTGGAGAGAAGCTTTACCATTTCTGTTAGATGACTTTCAACAATTACTGCACGATGCGCTTGATCTCCTTCGCGAAATGGGCGAAGCGGGCGATCGGAGCGATCGATCGCATTGGGACTTGCCATCTATCAGCCCACACTGGCAAAATC
>CAZLOC010000478.1:0-1794 GCA_964560935.1 uncultured Anaerolineaceae bacterium
TGAAACGCTAGGCGGGTTGAAGGCCATCAAGGCCATGTCTGACCCGTTCCCGGGGTTGCGTTTCATCCCTACGGGCGGCATCCGGCTCGAGAACGTGGCCGAGTATTTGCGGATGGAGAAGATCCACGCAGTTGGCGGCTCATGGATGGTAAAAAGGCAGGCCATTGCCGAGGGCCGTTTCGACGATATTACTCACATGGCGCAGGCGGCCAGCGAGGTTGTCAAACAGATAAGAGGATAACAAATGAGCGAAACATTGCAGACGATTTATCGGGCGATTTTGGAAGGCGACCAACCAACCGTAGAAGAGGCGGTTCAGTCTGCGTTGCAGGCCGGTGCTGGCCCGGCGCAGTTGTTGGAGGAGGCCATGCTGCCCGCCATGAACGAGGTCGGGCGTTTGTTCGAGGCCGGGGAGTATTTCGTGCCGGAAATGTTGATCGCGGCGCGTGCAATGCAGGGCGGATTGACCATTCTCAAACCCCTGCTGGTCAGCGAGGGTGTGGAACCTACCGGGCAGGTAGTGATTGGCACTGTAAAGGGTGATATGCACGATGTCGGCAAAAACCTGGTCGCCATCATGCTCGAAGGAGCCGGGTTCGAAATCCACGACCTGGGCGTAGACGTACCAGCGGAGGAATTCGTGCAGGCGGTATCGGAAAAACAGCCCGACATCCTGGGACTCTCAGCGCTTTTGACCACCACCATGGCTGAAATGAGGACGATAATCGACGCACTTGTGGCAGCAGACTTACGTGGGCAGGTCAAAGTGATCGTCGGCGGCGCGCCGCTTACCGATGCGTTCGCCCGTCAAATTGGCGTGGACGGCTTTGCGCCGGACGCAAGCCGGGCGGTCACGCTGGCGAAAAAACTGCTTGAAACGAAGGAGACGGCATGAAAGAGCAACCCCTGCGCACGATTGTGATTGGCAGCTATCCCTTTCCATCCTGGCTGGAACTTGCCAGCCAACAACTCGATAAATTTGGTGTGAATGAGATTGCTGAATTGCAGGAAGACGCCGTCATTGCCGCCATCCACGATCAGGTGCAGGCGGGATTGGATGTCATCACGGATGGAGAACAATCCAGGCTGGATTTCAACCTGTCGTTTTACGGGTATCTACAAGGTATCGAAGCGAACGAGCGACCCTTGCGCGTCTTTGGCCCGCCTGCACACGACCAGCGTGGCAAGCACGCCATCGTGGACGAAATTGCCGCGCCGCGCGGGCTGGGTGTGGTGGAAGAATACGAGTGCCTGAAACGTCTGGCGCCGGGTGGCCCCACTCTGAAAGCCAGCGTTCCCGGTCCGTACACGCTCAGCGGACGGCTGATCCCCAACCAGCGCTACCCTGACCGCTACGCTGTCACCGAAGCGCTGGTGCCCATCGTGCGCGCCGAACTGGAAGCGCTGGTCAAAGCGGGCTGCACCGAGGTCACCGTGGACGAGCCGTCCATGAGTTGCTACGCCTATAAGGAAGATACCAAACGCTTTGTGGACATCTTTAATCGCACGGTCGCTCCCGTGGTTGGCAAGTGCCGCCTGTCCACGCACCTGTGCTTCGGCAACTACAAGGGGCGGGCCATCGGCTCGCGCCAGTATGCCCCGATGTTCCCCGATTTTATGGATTTCAACGTGGACGAAATCCATCTTGAGATGGCTTCCCGCGAGTTTTCCGAGATCGAGTTACTCGCTGAGATCGCCAAAATCAAGGATGTGGCGGTCGGCATTGTGGATGTCAAGAGCTACTACATTGAAACGCCGGAAGACATCGCCAAACGCGTCCGTCTCTGTTTGGAG
>CAZLOC010000478.1:1894-3134 GCA_964560935.1 uncultured Anaerolineaceae bacterium
TCCAGCCACAACCACACGGATCATCTCGACGGCGAGACCCTGCTTCCATTATTGGAGGCGAATCCCGCGCTGACGGTCATCGTCCCGGCGGCGAACGTCGATTTTGCGGCAAACAGGCTCCAGGTCCGGCCTGAACGGTTGACGCTCATTCACGCGGATGGTGACTCCGTCCGTGTGGGCCCGTTTACCTTCCATGCCATCCCGTCCGCGCACGAATCCCTCGAAACCGACGGGAATGGCGATCACAAGTACGTTGGCTATATCATCGCGGTCGGAGGAAAAACCATTTACCACAGCGGCGACGCCTGTCCTTATGCTGGATTGGAAGAACGGTTGAAACGATGGAAAACCGACCTTTCCATCCTGCCCATCAACGGGCGTAACCCGGTGCGCGGCGTGGCGGGTAACTTCACGGCCGAGGAAGCCGCGAAACTAGGGAAGGCTATTGGCGCAGGGCCGGTGATTCCCTGCCACTACGAAATGTTTGAGTTCAATACGGTTTCGCCACAGGGATTTGTCGCCGCTGCAAATGCAGTGAATTGTCCATACCGGGTGCTCAAGGCTGGAGAGCGGCTAAGCCTGTAACAATCAGGCGTGTCGCTGCAAACGATTTGCAACATCCTGTGCAAAGCGGTCGATCAAATTCTGTGCAAAATCCAAAGGATTTATCCCATCATCGAATATCAAGGGGCCCATGTCCATCGCATAAGACAGGCCAGTTGTCGTATCGGTGCTGCGCGATTCGGAAAAGGTCGCATTTGCGTGACAACGTCCCATACTTACCAGATCATAACGTTTCCCGCCTGCAATGAGATTCGAATCCATACTACAAGCCCACCTTGCACGTTATCCTTCTATGCAAATCCAGGATGCGTATAAACTTGTTCATCAGGCAACGATGGGCAGTGAGCACGCCATCTCCAGCCTTGAAGGTGCGCGCAATTGGATGGAGCGTGAACTTGCCGAGATGGGCGCGGGACCTGATGAACCCATCATGGATCCCATTTCCGAGGACGGGCAGATTGTGCGTGTACACCTCCGTCCATTTGTAGCAGGTGGCGGCGCCCCCGAAACTTTGCTGGATGCCTTTATCCGCACAGCAAATGAGTATCGCGGTGATGCGCAGGTATTGAAAAATTATTGGAATATTGCGACTGGCATTGGATATTATTCACTTGCTGAAATGGACGACTACATACAATCCATGCAAGCACAGAATTATCCTGCTGTGCATCACTCA
>CAZLOC010000479.1:0-3127 GCA_964560935.1 uncultured Anaerolineaceae bacterium
TTGCGACGCGTGCTCGGGTTGTGCCTGGCGCTCAGTATCGCTGCCAGCCTGATCTTCTTCCTGTTAGTTCAGTTAATGCCAGCGCAAATCCTGGGGTTGTATTCGAGCGATCCGGCCGTCGTTGCGCTGGGCAGCCAATATCTGCGCATTTTTTCGTGGACGTTTATTTTCTTCGCCATCACGTTCAGCTACGCGCTAGTGCTGCGTTCGACTGGCGATGTCAGGACGCCCACTGTCATTAGCGTTACTGCGCTCAGCTTGAGCACGCTGCTGTCCTATGGCTTGATCTTTGGCAAGTTCGGGCTGCCGGAAATGGGACTCGAGGGCGCAGCGCTGGCGGCTTTGATTGCGCGCGGAGTCGAATGTGTCCTCTTGTTGATCGTTACTTATGCTATCAAGTCGCCCGTTGCCGCATCCCTGACCGAGCTATTCAGCTTTGACCTGCCATTTCTTGGGAGAGTGCTCAAGCCCATCCTTCCGGTGGTCCTGAATGAAATCTTCTGGGCGCTGGGTATCACCTCTTACAATGTCATTTACGGGCATATCGGCACGGACGCGTTTGCAGCGATGAGCATTGTAGCCACAATCGACCAGATGGCGCTGGTCCTCTTTCAAGGCATAGCACATGCCACGGCAGTGATGGTTGGAAACCGCATCGGAGCCGGACAGGAGGAAGCTGCTCACCGTTATGCCGGGCGTTCCCTCGGTCTGGGTATCCTTTTCGGAGTGCTGGTTGGAGCGTTATTGCTCTTGCTCAGGGCCCCCGTTTTGTCCCTGTACAAGGTCACGCCGGATGTAATTTCCTCCGCCTACCGCGTGCTAACCATTATCGCTCTATTCTTGTGGGTGCGTTTTAACAACATGGCCATCGTGATCGGTATCCTGCGCTCAGGCGGGGATACACGCTTTTCCCTGGTCCTGGATGGCCTTATCATCTGGATTGTCGGCGTGCCATTGTCAGCCCTGGGCGCTTTTGCGTTCCACCTGCCCGTTCACTGGGTTTATTTGTTAGCGATGTCCGAAGAAACGGTGAAATGGGCAATTGGTATCCACCGCTATATTTCACGCAAATGGATCCACAATTTAGCGTCGGCAGGTTAGGCACCTGCTAGCTTTTCTTGCTTGACAGGCTCCAAATAGCCATGATACACTCAGCCAGCTTTAAGCAAAATCTAAGGAAAGGAGGCGTACTACATGTTCACACTCATCATCACTAAGGCAGATGTTCCTGATTCATATCTTTCTCGTAGTGCGCCTGTTGACCGCCATTAGGTCATAACCCCTGTCTGCTTTTCAAGCCACGGCGCACACGCACCGTGGCTTTTTTTATTCAATTATCCAATATGTCATTCTGCCCGCACCGTGCGCAGGCACGCGTGAGGGAGCGTTTGTCGCGACCGAAGAATCTCGGGTTCTTATGGTGAAATTCGATTAAAAGCGAGATTCTTCGCTCCTTACAGTCGCTCACACCATCCCGGTGTCCCCGTTTGGGCCGAGAGCCCGCCGGGGCGAAACGGCCTTCGGGAGAATGACATGAAGGAAACAATTATATGGAAACTCTAGCTCGCCCCTCCACATATTTTGATTTTCGCACTGCCCAAAACAAGAACCGCTTGAAAGGCCTGTGGCAGATGATGGCAGATTACCGCCTGCCCTACCTCGGCGCAGTTGTGTCCCTGGCCATCTCGGCTACCGCCAAGACAGCTACCTTTCTCTTGCTGCGCTACTTCGTCGACAATGTTTTGACAGAAGCGATTGCGACCGGCGCATTGTCAGACGCGTTGACGCGCACGCTGGTTGCTATTGCGCTGGGCTTCATCGGCCTGGCTCTGTTCGAAGGCGGGTTTGCCTACTTTTCCGGTCGCCTGGCGGCCTATACTGCCGAAAGCATCACGCGCCGCTTGCGCAACTTCTTGTTCGATCATATCCAGCGCTTGAATTTCTCCTATCACAATACCACACCGACCGGAGACCTGATCGAACGCTGCACATCGGATGTGGATGCGTTGCGTCGCTTCTTCAGCGAGCAGGCCATCGGCGTGGGACGGATCATTCTACTGTTCGTCATCAACTTCATCGCTTTGCTCCAACTGAATGCGGAATTGGCCTGGGTTTCGATCATAGCCATCCCCTTTGTGTTGCTGGTTTCTCTTTGGTTCTTCAAGAAAGTGACCCAGGCCTATGAACGCTACCAGGAGCAGGAAGCGGTGCTCTCGACCACCCTGCAAGAAAACCTGACCGGGGTACGCGTGGTCAAGGCTTTTGCCCGCCAGGAATACGAAAAAGGCAAGTTCGAAAAAGATAATTGGGAGAAGTTCCTGCGCGGCAAACTGCTCTTGTTGATGCACTCGCTATTCTGGCCGCTCTCCGATATTGTGCTGGGTTTCCAGATGCTGGGCGGCTTCGTCTATGGCGCGCTGATGGCGATCAACGGCGAGATTACGATCGGCACCTACCTGGCGTATGCCGGGCTGGTCGTCTGGCTGATCTGGCCGATCCGCAACCTGGGACGCCTGATCGTACAGACTTCCACCGGGATGGTCTCTTACGGACGCCTGATGCAAATCGTCAAACAGGAACGGGAACCGCTCACGGATAGTAAGGTGCAGCCCACGGATCCGGTGCGAGGCGAACTGGTCTTCGAGGAGGTCTCGTTCATGTACACGGATGGCGAGACGGACGTGCTCAAGAACGTCTCCTTCCGCGTCGACCCTGGACAGGCAGTTGCCATGCTCGGTTCGACCGGCTCGGGCAAGACCAGCCTGGTCAACCTGCTGCCGCGTTTCCACGAATATACCGGCGGGCGCATCCTGCTGGACGGCGTCGAGTTGAAGGACTACTCACGCGAGTATTTGCGCAAGCAGATCGGGATCGTCGAACAGGAACCCTTCCTGTTCAGCCGTTCGATCCGCGAGAACATCACCTATGGCGTAGGCCGCGACGTACCCATGAGTGAAATCGAGCAGGCCGCCCGCGCCGCCGCCGTTCACGATGTGATCCTGGCCTTCCCGGATGGGTACAACACACTGGTCGGCGAAAAAGGTGTGACGCTTTCCGGCGGGCAGAAGCAACGCGTGACGATTGCGCGCACCCTGCTCAAGAACCCGCGCATCCTGATCCTGGACGA
>CAZLOC010000480.1:0-1584 GCA_964560935.1 uncultured Anaerolineaceae bacterium
CCTATAACGACATTTCGATCAAGGCCCCCTGGTCGAGTGCCTTTGCCCAGGCCACCGGCATACAGGCGTTCCTCGCTGCCTACCGCCTGGATGGTCGCAAAGATCACTTGGAGCTCGCAAAAAAAGCCGCACAATCGCTTTTTGTTCCGATCAGGGAAGGCGGGCTTTTGTTTGAGTCGGGTGGCGACATTTGGTTTGAAGAAATTCCCGCGCCGGCGGACAACCCGACACACATTTTGAATGGGCACATGCGTGTGCTGCTGGCCCTGCGTGAACTGGCCGATGTCACTTCGGAACCGCTCTACGAGAGCTGGTTTCAGCGTGGGATGGCGACCCTCGAGCGATGGCTGCCTCGCTTCGACTCCGGATACTGGTTGCGCTACGACCTCAATCCCCGCAAGCGCGAGCTGCTTTTCAGATTGGCCAATCCTTACGGGTTCAGCCCTTTCCCTTTGGCGGTGGATCGAATCGCGCTCCGGGACCCTATTACCGAACAGGAAGCCGTCTTGGATGTAGGCGAAGCCAAGTCCTCAGATGCCGCAGGTGATGCTCGAATTGCCGGTACACACTGGGGGCAGCCGGAAGTTTTGCAGGGACGTTCGATACGTCGTCTAGCGGTTCCCAAGGCGCATCCCGGCCATACTGTCAATACCTATTTTTATCTGAACGTACCGGGCATATGGACTAACAATCTGCGTGATCAGGAATATGAATTGATAGTCGAGTATTTCGATGAAAACGCTGCTAATCTGGTTGTGCAAATGAGATCCATTGCGCCTGGATCAGAATTTGAAGACATGCGCGATGGCGACCTGATGCTTGCTGGAACCGGCCAGTGGCGACGGTGGTCCATCCCGGTCCGTCCGGATGATCTGGGGTATTGGGTAGGCGAGAGCTACGCTGAAAAGCACGCAAGCTATCTCAAGAAGCGTGCCCCTTTTTCCCGTCGCATTGCACAGTGGGCCAAAGTGGCGGAGGGCTACCGGCGTGCTGCCGGGGCTGTTGATCTGGAACGATCCAGGGTCGTGATACCTGAGCTGCCCCCCTTGCCAGAGCAGAGCCCGATGCTTCCAATTTACAGCTTGGATCGTGATGGTGTGTTGATGCAATCTGTTTCAGATGAGACTTCAAGATTCGATGCTAACGGGCTTTATGATCCAAGGTCAGGAGCAGGGAACCCAGTATACTCTCCGTTTGTAGTAGCGAGTCAGGTCCTATGTGGTAGCGAAGTTACAGGGGGCGCCTACTCTAGGATTGAACGCAGCTCGATTCGGCGTGAACCTGGGCTTCAGTGGCTTCTGAGTCCATTGAACTGGACAACTGTTGAAAAGGCTGTGGTCCACCCTTTCAGGTTCGACAACGTATACAACGATATTTTCACACGGGCACCTTGGGTTTCCGCATTCAGCCAGGCCTATGTGGCCAGAGCTTTAAGCTATGCGGCGGAAAAAATGCATCAACGCTCCCATGCCCTTGATCTGTTGAGTCGGGTGATTAAGGCCTACGAAGTCGACGTCGGAAATGGAGGGATTACCACTTTCGATCGGGCGGGAAGGCCTTTCTTCGAGGAAGTCCCCAACGCCA
>CAZLOC010000480.1:1594-3114 GCA_964560935.1 uncultured Anaerolineaceae bacterium
GGATGTTACCTAATAGATTTATAGGTTCAAATTTGGTGAGCATTAATGAGATCGCCGGTGTTAAAGGCCTGCTAGCCGGTGATCCTACCGTTCCCCGACTGGTTAGCAGCGGGATTGCTTCTATACGTCACCACCTCTCCAACTTCGACACAGGATACTGGCTCAAGTACGACCAGAATCCACGTAAGGAAATACTGTTCCAAATCGATTGGCTGTCGGGAGAACGGTCCCCTCTGATCGACGACGCATGGCTAGAAAACCCAGTGACAGGGTCTGCAACCCGAGTCGATGTGGGGAGCTCAGACGATGCAACAAAGAGAAATAGGATATCCGGAACAGAGTGGATGCAGAAACAAGTGATCGGCGGCCGGTCGGTGCGGGGCTTCGTCAACGGCTACGAGAATGACAAGCAACCCAAGCTAGGTGGCGCACGACATAATGTGTTTCTGGCCATGCGTTTGCCGGAGCCACAATCTGATGACTGGTTTGATTTTTCCGTCCATCGTTTGATCATCCGTTATAAGGATGTCGCTCCAGGTAAATTCGCATTGTGCGTCCAGGCCATTAATGCAAGCAACGAGCTCCTGTTTGTGCCTTTGCGGAAAGGGGTATTAGATTTGAACGGCGATAGCCAGTGGAAAACGGCAGTCGTCTCAGTGCGGCCCCAGGACATGGGGTGGTACAAAGGGCCGGATTATCAACAATACGAAGTTGAACAGTTGCAGCGCATCGCCCAACTGACCAATGACTGGTTCTTTTCCCAATATGCCGAGCGCCATCGCTATTTTCTGGAAGCTGAAAAGACTGGGAAAGCCGTGATCGTAAATGAAAACACCTCACGGATCGCCCGCACCCGCTTACCTTCGCCGAAGGTCATTGCAGCCTCAGCCACTTATCCGGCTCACGGATTCGAAAATGCTCTGGATGAAGATGCGGTGGATGACTATGTCGCGGCTTTGGAGAATCAGACCTCCGTTTTTGTAACGACTGATTTCGGCAGAACGCTGGATCTCGGCAAGGTCCAGATTGACTGGGAGAATGCCAGTAATTACGCCAGGCAAGTTGCAGTGAGCGCAGTCAATGAGGATGGGAGTCTGCTTCGGGAACTCGCGCGCTTTACTGGGGACCCTATAGCAAATCGCACCCATATAACACTTGCAAATGAGGAAAATGTCCGTTTCATCAAGATTGAGTTTTCTGACTTTGCCGGCCAACCGCGACTACTCCTTCGCCAGTTGACATTCTGGGGAAGGAGATCCGAATAAGGCCTTTTGGAGTGCGCCGAAGTAAGGAAAAGGAAACTGAACTGGTGGATAAGATGGTGACAAAAAAGAAGCGCCGACAAACTGTGAGCCTTTTGATGCGTTGGTGTTTAATGGCCACTGTAGCCATCATGTCTGCATGCGGGGGAGGGGGCGGGAGTGATAATGGCAGCGACACCAACGCGAAAGCACCCGCCTTTCTTGTTGCGGAACTTGGCATTATTGCTTCTTCGCCAACCCTATGGGGCCAGGATCTTG
>CAZLOC010000481.1:0-3107 GCA_964560935.1 uncultured Anaerolineaceae bacterium
GATGCCGCCCAGTGCAATTGGCTGGTCGGTCAGGTCGCGGATGTGCCAGAACAAGGCCCAGATCTGCATCTGGGTGCCGGCAACCGAGATCATCAGGCCGAGCCATAAGTAAAAGAAGCGACGATGTCTTAGCGCCGGGGGGATGTGCAATCGCATGGGGCAACCTTAAATACCGAAAATAAGGGGGGCGTGCTGCGCACGCCCCCCTTATTTTCGGGCATCATAACTGCATAACTCCTGCTATTCTACTCCTACGTACCCCAATCTCTCAAGTAAAGAAAATCATAACCGACCGTGCGGTTGCTCACCTTGGCAATCGGCGGCAGCATGCGTTTGAACTGGCTGCGGCGGATGCGAGTCACCACCTGTTCCACAAAAGCCTGGTCGAAACCGGCCTGCACACACTCCGCGGGGCTGTAGCGCTGGTCGACCAGCAAGTAGAGCAACTTGTCGATTTCCTCATAGGTAAAACCAAGCTCTCCTTCATCGGTCTGGCCGGACCACAGATCGGCAGAGGGAGCTTTAGCGATGATTTCATTGGGAACGCCCATTGCCCGCGATAACTGGCGCACCTGGGTTTTGTACAGGTCGCCGATCGGGTTGAGCGCCGAGGCTGAGTCACCCCACAGGGTGGTGTAACCGAGCAGGATTTCTGTCTTGTTGCTGGTACCAACCACCAACCCTTCGAAAGCTTCAGATTTGTCGTACAAGACGATCATGCGCGCCCGCGCCATGATATTGCCCTGGCGGACTTTCGACATCTCCGGATCACGGCCAATCAACGGGTCGACCATCTCCGTGATTTCAATCGTCTCACTCTGGACCCTGAACTGCTCGATAAGCAGTTGGGCGTGTTCCAGTGAATCGGGCGATGACGACCTGTACGGCATGCGCACTGCCAGGACGTTCTCAGGGCCCAAGGCTTCCGCAGCCAGGACGCAGGCCAGGGCCGAGTCGAGGCCGCCGGACAGGCCAACCACCGCCTTCGAAAACCCGGCGCGGTTAAGCTCGCTCTTGATAAAGCCGGTAAGAATTTTACGAGCGAGGTCGGGGTTGATGGTCAGGTCAATCACTTCGAGAGTATCCTGTTAAGTTCATTTTGCACCAACGCCGTGCGTTCATCACGCAACAGGGGCAGGCGCGCGCGCGTGCGGTGTAGTTGATTAAGGTCCAGTGTGGCAATGGTCAGCGCTTCTTCAAAATATGGACCTTGTGCAACCCGTTCGCCATTGGGATCGAAAACTGTCGCCCCGCCCCAGAAGTTGAGCCCGTCTTCATACCCAACCCGGTTGCTATGCGCAACAAAGCTAGTGAAAAGATTGGCATACGAACGGTTGACGTTTTCCACCCAGCGCGCCGACTCCAGCTTTTCGCTGTCGTTCAGGCCGCGCCCAGGAGATGCGGATGTAAAAAGAAACACATCGGCGCCGTCCAGCCAGAGCAGGTACGGCGGCGAGGCGTGCCAGAAATCCTCGCAGATCAGGATGCCCATGCGCCCGAAGCGCGTATCGAAGGCGCGGACCGCATCGCCCCAGGCAAAGAAGCGGCCCTCATCGAACAGGCCGTATGTGGGCAGATAGACCTTGTGGTGGACATGCAGGACCTGCCCACCGGAGAGATAGGCGGAGGCGATGTAGAAGCGATGACGGGAGTCTTCGTCCACGAAGCCGACCACCAGGTCCAGATCATGAGACGCTTTGAGGAGCTGCCTGAAAACAGGGTCATCATCCGTGGGGTGATGAGCTACAGAAGGAACCAGATCTTGCAAAACATATCCTGTCAGCGAGAGTTCGGGGAAGACCACCAAATCCGCTTTTTGGGCTTTGGCTTGTTCGATGGTATCGAGGTGCTTCTCGAGATTGGATCCGACCTCCCCCAATTTGGTGGCAATCTGCGCGAGGGCAAGGTTGAGTTTCATCGACCGAATCTTACCACGCTTATCTGGAGCCTGAGTCCAGTGAATTCACAACCGTGCCATGGTCGGGAAGATTGCGGCGCTCTTCGCCGGCGGCAAGGGAAACATAAGGGGTCGTCCAGCGAAAAATCCATTTGGCATCTTCCGGCTTGACATTGACGCACCCGTGCGAGCGCGGTTCGCCATAAGCATTGTGCCAGTGCGCGCCATGAATGGCAATGCCGCCTTGAATGTACGTACACCAGGGTACTGCCGGAGTGGAATACCCTGCCGCTTCATCGCCAGCGGTCATGTTCTTGGAGATGATTTTCCAGTGGGTTAACAGGGTTCCAGCGGGGGTGGCATATGTATCGGTCACCAGGCCGGTGACAGGGTCGTGGATTTTTCCACTGGAGACGCGACAAAAGTACACTTCGTTGTTTCCCTCGTAGCAGGACAAGGTCTGATAATGCAGATTTAATAAGATGGTCTTTTCTTTCGGGTCCACATCCGGGCTAATTGTCGACACATCAGCATCTGTCAGGACCTTGAAGCCCGCCCCGTCTGCCCAGAAGTGTTCGCCATAGGCGCCGTAGCCGTAACCGCGTCCGTTGGCATCTTCATTCCAACGGTATTCCACAAAGCCGTTGCTGGTGCGGATTCTATCCATCCACACCACCTGCCCATAATACAAACGCGGCGGGAAATTGTAGGCGATATGGTCCCTCAGCCAGGGCGAGGCAATGACACCCTCATGCGCCAAATCCACATACGGGACAGTCACTTCCGCCCAGAAGCCAGTCTGACCGGCGGGAATTTCCGTCATGGGGACATTGGGCAGGTTGCGCGTGGGTTGGAGAACCGAGCCGTAAATATAGCCTTGCGAGGTTTCGACATAACGCTGGTTGGATAAGCCTCCAACGACATTGCCAATGACCTCTCGTTCCCATTCCACCAGCGTATCGGCTTCCAGCTTGCGGATGGATGTATTCTGGCTTGGGTCGTTGGTCGGGCGGCTGCGCAGGTCAATATTCATATCCACGACACGCCCGATCATGGCGCTGTTGGGGAATTCCGGTAGCCGCCTGGGGCTTGAAAAAATATCCTTGCTCAATAATTTATTAGGCTTGAATGCCATCGCGCCCAGTCCAAGCCCGGCCAGTTTCAAAAAGTCGCGCCGTGATATTGTTCTTTTCATAAAAAGTACCTTTAT
>CAZLOC010000482.1:0-3093 GCA_964560935.1 uncultured Anaerolineaceae bacterium
GATCGGGACAATGGATGCAGCGGGTCGCCTCCCGCATGGCGCGTTCCGCATCGAACGAGATGACAACATCGTCAAAGTCACAAACGCGTGCTTCCGGTGGACGCAGGTCCAGGTCCTGGAAGGGGATCTGCATACGCGCTTTGCGGTCAACTTGTAAAGGGTTATCCGGAGTAGCTGTCATAACGTCCTCCCGAACGGCATTCGTGAAGAATAGAACTAGTTAAATATGATAATACCGAAAGTTAGAGCCTCTTTACAGGCTCTAATGTCACCATCGTGGACGACAATCATCACCTTAATAAGATGATGCTTGGCGTGAGGGAAACGTATACCTGCGGCACTGGCGCGGGCAGGGCGGGCCTCCCGAAGGCCGTCTCGCCCCGGCGGGCTCCCGGCCCGAACGGGGACATCGGGAAGATGTGCGCACTGCGTCTTCGCGCAGCGACCCCGCCGAACTGCAGCGGGGCAAACGGCGGTGCAGGCAGAATGACATAAACAAAAATTCCCTATAGCAATAAGCTAAAAGGGAATCTTTTTCGGTAATAGCTCCTGACCTAGGAATTGAATGCCATCCCCTGTTGGGGGCCTAGAAACTAAAACAAAAAGCCCTTTTCAGAGCTTTTAAAGCTCCTGACCTAGGACTTGAACCTAGAACCTAGCGGTTAACAGCCGCCCGCTCTGCCAATTGAGCTAGTCAGGAAGGCGGGGGTGATTATAAGAGGAAGAGGAGGGGGTGTCAAGTTAATATTTGATCGCGCTCAACTCGTGCAATTTGTTAATGGAATGCGTGGCTTCGATGCGGCGCACCGTACCGGTCAATCCGCGCACGACCAGGCTGTCAGTTCGCGCGCCATCGCCAAAGTATTTGACGCCTTTGAGCAATTCGCCATCGGTGATGCCGGTGGCCGCAAAGAAGACATCTTCGGAAGAAACCAGGTCGTCCATGGTCAGCACTTTGTCGAAGTCGTAACCAGCTTCGCGCCCACGGCGCAGTTCATCCTCGTCGCGCGCATACAGTTTGCCCTGGATCTCACCGCCCATAGCGCGCAAGGCGCAGGCCGCCAGCACGCCTTCCGGCGTGCCACCGATGCCGAAGAGCACGTCGATACCGGTGCCGGGTAAAGCCGTCATCAATGCGGCAGCCACGTCCCCGTCCGGGATGAGGCGGATGCGCGCGCCCATCTTGCGGATCTCAGCCACCAGGTCGCTGTGACGAGGACGGTCCAGCACGATAGTGGTGAGGTCATCGATATCCTTCCCCATGGCTTTGGCAATTATTTTTATGTTATCCGATACAGGCGCTTCGATATCGATCTTGCCTTTGGCTTGCAGGCCGACGGCAATCTTGTTCATATACATGAACGGGCCGGGGTCAAACATGGTACCGCGCGGCGCAATCGACACGGTAGCAATCGAGTTGGTACGGCCAAACGCCAGCGGACTGGTACCATCGATCGGATCAACTGCCACGTCCACTTTGGGAGGCAAGCCATTGCCGACCTGTTCACCATTGTAAAGCATGGGCGCGTTATCCTTTTCACCCTCCCCGATCACGATCACGCCGTCCATAGAAACGGATCTGAGTATCAGGCGCATCGCTTCCACCGCCGCATGGTCAGCTTTTTCCTTTTCGCCCCGTCCCATCCAACGGCCGGATGCCAGAGCAGCAGCCTCGGTCACGCGCACAATTTCGAGTGCCAGGTTACGGGTCGGTTCGCTTAAAGACATGCTTTCCTCCAGAGAAAATGTTTGTTATAGCAAAAACCATTGGATGTAGTAATAGCCAATCACAGCAGCCCAAAGCCATGCATCAAGACGGTCAAAGGCGCCGCCATGACCGGGGATGAGCGTGCCCGAATCCTTGATGCCAGCCGGACGTTTGAACAGGCTTTCACCCAGGTCCCCCAGTGGAGCAACCACACTCAGGATCAAGCCCAGGATTGCTCCCTGCCAGATGGAGATTTCCAGCGGTCCCCAAGTGGAATACGCAAAAGCAAAAAAACCGCCGTAGACGGTTCCCGTGATGACGCCCGCCCAGTAGCCTTCCCAGCTCTTTCTAGGGCTCAGGCGCGGGGCCAATTTGTGACGCCCGTAGGCTGCGCCAATACTGTAAGCGGCAGTGTCCGCCATCCATATGGAAGGCAAAACAAGGAACACCCACCATCCCCCGTTGGGCAAATTGCGCAAGTCCAACAGGAAGGCTCCCACCCAGCCCAGGTAGGCCAGGCCAGCGGCAGTGGCGGCAAAATCCAACGCGGCTTTATCGCGCCCGCGCTCATAAGCGAAGGTGTGATATCCAAGAGCCATCAGCATCAGGGCGGCGAACAACCCGCCCGCAAATTCCGGGAAAAAATCGCGCACCACCAAAATCAAGAAAACGCCCCCAACAGTGATCCAGGTTGAAGGCTCGATCTGCATGGCGCGAAACAGTTGAGTATACTCGTAGGCCGCCACCAGGATAAAAAAACCCAGGAAAATGAAAAACGGAACTCCCCCAAAAAGCAAAGCTGGCATACCAATTGCCAGCAAGACCAGAGCTGTAATGGTTCGTTTAACCATGCACTTTGCCCACCGCTTCCGTTACTCCGCCGTAGCGACGGTCACGCTGAGCAAATGCCTCCAGGGCATGGTGATATTCCTCCTTATTGAAGTCCGGCCAATAGGTCGGTGTGATATACCATTCCGAATAAGCAGCCTGCCAGATCAAAAAGTTGCTAACCCGCAACTCTCCGGAAGTGCGGATGATCAAGTCCGGGTCAGGGACGCCGGCGGTGTAGAGATAACGGCTTACCAGTTCATCGGTTACTTCGTTTGTGGAAATCCCATCTTCGATCATTTGCTGGATGGCATGAACGATTTCATCGCGCCCTCCATAATTGAAGGCGATGTTCAACACCAGGCGGGTATTATCCTTTGTGACCTCTATGGCATCCAGCACTTTTTCCTGCAACGTGGGCGCCAGCCGTTCCAGCCGCCCGATATGCCGCAACTGGACGCCTTCCTTGTGCAATTCCGCCAATTCCTTGTCGATCACATCCTCGAGGATGCGCATCAGTCCCTGCACTTCTTCCGGCGGCCTGCCCCAATTTTCAG
>CAZLOC010000483.1:0-3087 GCA_964560935.1 uncultured Anaerolineaceae bacterium
ACAAATTTTGCTTGTTCCGGCTCCGCTGCCGATCCATTGGGCAACGTCCATCGCCTTCCAGTCGAACGAGAACAGAGCTATTTGCGAAGCCGATGCGCGGGATTTCGGCAATGTGCCGTTGCTCGACTTCAAGCGGGATGTCAGCGCACCCGCCTTCTCAAAAGCCACCGGATTGCACTGGCCGCCAACTGGTGTTGACGTTCCTTCGCACGATACCGCTCTTGAGGCGCCCTTCGCAGCTGGCGGGATCATGGCGATATTGTTGCATCTCGGCAATATTGGCGAAGTTGGCATGCAAGCGTGTCGGTTGGCTTTTGATGCGGAGTCGGATGTCGCGCAATCAATTACCGATCCGCTGATTTCATCGTTAGGGATGTGGATACAGACCGGTCAGCCAACCGCTACTGGTGATATTTCGAACAGCTTGTTCTGGGGTGCTGTTATGAAGGTGGCGGAATGCCGGTTCTCCGATGTTCCATCCACACCGCTGGAAGTGGTGCTCGGCTACCTGCAATCGGCTGGCGAGGGCATGGACGAACGTATGAAGCTCGCACTTGTGAAATTGGTCAACGACCTGCGAACTATCGCCAGCTTCACCGATAGCACGATCACTGAGATTTTTGAGCGCCATCCAAGATCTTTCTCGCGCGTCATGACGCTGTTTTTTCTGCGTGAGAAATGCGCCGACCTGCTGGCCTTCAAACATCCCCTGCTGACAGAATCGGATCTCATCGCCGCCGCTATCCTGTTCGCTGCCCGCGATGGCTGGCTGGGGCTACCGCTTCAACTGCGCAATTTCCGAGGTTCGCAGGCTGCCATTTCGCACCGTATGGCAGCAATGGCTCATCGTATAACCAGTAGCAATCTTGACCTTGGAGTGCCGCCGCCCAGACCCTTGCCATTACGTGAATTGTTTTTGCCCGGACAAAAAGGCTGGAACGCCGCCCAAAAAGATGCTGCACTGATACTGGCACGGGATTGCAAATGGGACGTTATCCAGACCCGTGTTAGCTTGGGCACGGGCAACTATCGGCTGATTGTCAATAGCGGTGGGATGCACATCATTGTTGCAGGTGAGGCTAAGGCCGTGGCAACCGAGGTAGATCGTGAGCAATTTCTTGATGCGCTGGCGAGCACGCCGATCTCAGACAAGCAGGATCGCAAGGTTCGCGACCAGATGAAAGTGTGAACATACAGCTATGCGCATGATCCCCGACACGCCGCATGGTACGCACAGCCAGGCAGAAAAACGCATCTTTGACCGGCTGCGCATGGCCTTTGCCACCGAGAGAGAAGGTGATTACACGGTTTATCATTCCCTCAATCTGACGCGTCATGCTTACAAGCGCTTTGGCGAAATTGATTTTCTTGTCTGCTGCCCGCATGGAATCTACGCACTGGAGGTCAAGGGGGGCAGAGTCGCTTGTAGTGCTGGCGTTTGGCAGTACACCAACCGATATAACGAAGTCACCAAGTCGGTTGAAGGCCCTTTCAAACAGGCTGAATCGGCACTTCATGGCCTGATGAAAACTCTTAGAAACCATCTGCCGGGCCGACTGATTGATCAGTTTTCAATTGGGTATGGCGTCTTGTTGCCCGATTGTGAATGGCTTGTGGCAGGAGCTGAATGGGCGCCCCAGACCTTAGCGGACGCTCGCAACCACAAAGACCTTGATCGTTGGTTGAGCGGCCTATTCAAATATTGGAGGAGCAAGGATGGCGGCAATCGCCATCCTGATGATGAGGCACTGAAAGCTTTACGCCATTACCTGCGACCGGAGTTCGAGGCTGTCATTCCATTGCATGTCCAAGCGCGTGGCGCCGAGGAGCGCATTGCCACTTTGACGGAGGATCAAATGTGCATGGTCGATGTTGTGGCCGCGAATCCCAGAGTGCTTTGCTCTGGTGGGGCAGGAACTGGCAAGACGTTTCTGGCCATGGAGCTTGCACGTCGCTGGACTGCGGAGGGAATGAATGTTGCGCTGGTATGCCGATCGCCTTGGCTTAAGCGTTATCTGGAAGCGCGTTTCTCCATTCCAAAATTAACCGTGTCGCTTGCTGGTGCTGTTGAAGCTGCGTGTCGCCGGCAAGGATTGGAGCAATTTGATGCGCTGATTATTGATGAAGGCCAGGATCTCTTTGATATGGGCAGCCTCGATAGGCTGGACTCCGTTTTGAAAGGGGGCTTGACCGAAGGTCGCTGGTGCTTCTTCCACGATATTAATAACCAATCTGGGTTCTTTGGCAGTCCAGATCAGGACGCTGTTGAATACTTGTGGTCTTTGTTACCCGCCAGGGTGCCGTTAAGCACCAACTGTCGAAACACCCGACTCATTTTAGATAAGGTCCAGAAATCCCTAGGTGCAGATATGGGGACGAGAGGTGCGGGAGATGGGCCAAAGATTCGTGAATTTCAGGCTTCCACTAAAGCGGAAGCAGCCCGGCTGTTAGAAAGTGAGCTTGTTGAGCTTGTTGATCACGGTGGCTTGATGCCGGGTGATGTGACAATCCTATCTCCTTATAAGTTTGAAGATTCGTGTGTGGCAGAATTACCAGAGAATCTCCGGCGTCAAATCACAGCTCTGGATGAGTATTCTCTTAAAAGTTTTCCCAATGCGAAAACCAGCTATGCCGAGATTGGAAACTTCAAAGGGCTGGAGAATGAGGCAATAATCGTCGTCGACCTTCCCCCTTCTGAACGAAGCTCCGGTGACTTAGCCATGCATTACGTAGCAATGAGCCGCGCCAGATCAGTGTTATCTCTCATTCAATGCGGTTACCGTGACCACAGCAGCTCGAACTGATCTTTGACATCCGAGTTTAGCCGCCGGAGGCTTCCCCGATACAACCAGAGGATGCCGCACATTCCGTAGAGTGATAACGAGGCTAGAAAAGTCGCACCTTGAAGAATTCTAGAAATTTGCGTCTGATATTGGGCCTAAGTGATTGTTATCGCCATCCAGATTCGGAGTTTCCCTAGCGAATACTGCCAGACAGTCATCCAGCAACGGCTCAGTTTTCCCCTTCATTATCCACCCCGACCCACCGACCTCGACACCTTGCTGATAGGCCCAACGCGCAATGTGG
>CAZLOC010000484.1:0-3086 GCA_964560935.1 uncultured Anaerolineaceae bacterium
ATACTGCCTCGACATCCCGCAGATCGCCAGCCACTACCTCAACTTTCGAAAACACATCCAAAGGCAAAAGACGCAGCAGGCCTAAGTCGCCGCGCGAATTGTAACGGACAAATGCCCGCACCTGGGCGCCCTCGGCGACCAATCGTTCCACAAGATGACTGGCGATAAAGCCGCCAGCCCCGGTAACTAATACTTGTTTTCCATTTAGCATTCCATCACTCCGTCTTTACTCTTTGACGCCAGTCATTCAGAAGATCCAACAAAGACTGTTCTGTTGAGATTTCCGGCTCCCAGCCAGTCTGCTCACGCAAACATTTCGCACTACCAATCTGGATAGGAACGTCATTTTTCTGTACCCGTGCCGGATCCAAAACCGCTTCCGTCGGGACCCTAGCTTGCTTCCGCAAAAAATCCAAACACTCACGAATGGCCACCGCCCGCCCCGATGCCACATTATACGCCTGACCCGCTTGACCTTTTTCTGCTAACAACACATACGCGCGAACAGCATCGCGCACATCCACGAAATCACGACGAGCACTTAGGTCGCCTGTTGTTATTGTAGAAGGAGTTCCCTGCCTCTCAGCCAGCGCAATCTGCCTGGCAAAGGCAGAACAGGCCATCTGTGGTGAAAGCCCGGGCCCGAGCAAATTGAATGCGCGCACGTACATCACCGGCAAGTTAGAAGCAGTGAAATAGCGTAAGGCTACCACTTCCTGGGCCACTTTACTGGCCGCATACTGTGTGACTGGCCGCAGTTTGAAGCTTTCCGTAATCGGCCTACGGCCCAAACCCGTGCCATATATCGCGCTAGAGCTGGCTATCAAAACTTTTGGTCGGAGTCCGCTCTCGACAATTGCCTCCAACAAAACAACAGTTCCCAGGACATGCGCTGTATAGAAGTTCTCGGCAAGCTCCGATTTCAGCACCCCAGCCAGGTGAAAGATCACATCTGGGCGGGTCTCATCCAACGCCTTTCGAAGCGTAAGGCGGTCTTGCAAGTCGGATTGATAAAATGCCGAGATAGCTGGAGCAGGCCTGAGGTCCTGCCCTGAGACGTGCCAGCCACGATCCAGCAGATACCTGGAAAGATGGCTACCGACAAATCCAGAAACACCCGTGATAAACGCAGTTGTCATTCTTTTTCAGCCAATACAACAGCCCAATTTGCAATCATTTTCTCAATTTCAGAGACAGACAAGGCATCCTTGACGAACTCGGGTTCAATACCTCCAGACGATTTGTAGCGCAACCATTGTTTCATCCTACGGTAGACCGACCACATCCAGGCAGGTGGAACAAATTTCAACCCAGGGATAACAACCTCGCGCGCAGGGCATGGAGGTAACTCAATCTCATCGCGCGCCAACGAGGTTAGAAAGCCCGTCAGGTTGCGAATGGCATCGCCATGTCCCATCAGCGCCTGCCGCGCCCAATTTGACAGACGCTCGTCTGCTTTTATCTCTTTACCTGAACACACTTGCAGAAAGGCCCGTTCTGTTTTGATATGGGGGAGCAGGTCATGCCAATCCACATGTAAGGATGTGGGGATAGGCGAAGGCTCAAGGATATAGACCGGTTTGCCAGCTACCGCCGATTCTATCAGGCTGGTACTGTATGATGAAACAACCACGTCGCTGGCCAGAATCCACTCACGGATACTTCCACTCTGGACGATGTGCAGATGCTCAGGAATTTCAGATAATACCTGCCTCGCAAATTCTTCGAAATCTTGCTTCGTTGTCGAAGGCCGCGGACGTAAGATCAACTCAATTTCATCCTGCGCTGCTTTTACACACCACTGTAACACAACCTGCAAGGAAAGCTCGCAAAACTCACGCATAGCCTGCACATCATCCGGTGATTGGCCGCTACAAACAAATTGTTCCAGCATAAAGTCGGAATAAAATGCCCAGTTATAGTTTTCCGGGAAAAACACCCAGCGGCGGGAAACATCCAGTCCATGCCGCTCAGACAATTCCTGCTTTGAAGGAAAATAATCGCGGTATGGTTCATCGTACAGTGTGTAAGCAGGTTGTCCGTTCAAGAAGATCCGATCTGAAGAAATACTATTCTCGTTCAGAAAAGAGGCGTAAGAATTGCTCCAGGCGTGGTGAATCACGTGGCGGGTTGAAAATTCTCCGCGCGGAGTCTTTGCTTTCTGGTTGCCAAAATAAAACAATTGTTCCCAACTCATATTGAAGAAAGTTGAGTTTCGCCAATATGCCAACAAAGCATCGTAACTTTGCTCTGTATAACAAAAAGGCAACACTACGATTTTAGGTTGCAATTTGAGCACAGCCCTTGGGAAACCGGTAGGCCAATGAATTATTTCAACATTGCAGTCGCCTCGGCGTAAGCCAGCTGCAACGGCACAAGCAACATCCAACTCGCGCGCAGCATGCTCGTATAAGAAAACAATATCAACTGCGTACATTAGGCACTGCTAGTCAATGGCTTCCAGAACTCGCTCAGCCAACGAAGCCCCATCTAAACGATGGAACTGCAATGCTTCGGCAGGTGTACCGCAGGCAGGCCAGCCTTCCACCGCAAATTTGACCAGACGGCGTTTAGCAAGTGGGTTCGAACGGTGCTCTGCCAGCAAAGCCAGCATGTGATCGCCCAAACCGCCAGCAGGGTGGTGATCTTCCAGCACAAAAACCAACTCATACGGTTGGATGGTTTCCAACAGCCATTGCGTATCGATGCGATTGAGCCAGGGCATGTTGACTACTTTCAGGCTCACACCGCGTTCGGCTAGCAATTCATACGCTAATAGGGCTTCGTGCATCATAACCGGGCCGTAAGCGAACATGAGCGCATCCTTGCCCTCTGTGAGCGCTACTCCCTTGCCATACGTCAGGCGGTAATCGACAGGGAGTTGAATCTTACGTGGTGATGGCCCAATAATGATGCGCAAGGCGCAGTTCTCTTCCGCTTCGTTCACGCTGTAATTCACCACCATACGGGTTTCGTCCGCATTACATGGTTGCAAGATAGTGCAATTGGGCAGCGCGGCAAACAGTGAAATATCGCGTAAAGACTGGTGTGATTTTCCAGGGCCAGCCGGAATCAATCCCGCATAA
>CAZLOC010000485.1:0-3070 GCA_964560935.1 uncultured Anaerolineaceae bacterium
AGGAACGAAGCGGCGATCACGCCCAGGTTGAGTGCGTCCATGGCGGAAGCGGCGGCCAGCAGGATGGGCTGGCCGATGACCGGGATCAGCCCCAGCGTCGCGCCGCCCCAGGCCAGGAAGGTGAACATCGTTTCGGGATGCGGGGATTTGTCGGCCTGCCGCCCACCGATGAAGTACCCGGCGGCGAAGTAGATCAGGATCAAGCCGATGATGATCGCCCAGACCAGGTTGACGCTGCCGAAGCGCATTTGCAGCAGGCGCGAAGCGCCGAACTCGGAGGCCAGCGTGGTCATCCCGGAGAAGAAGACAGTGAAGGCGATGTAGCGTCGCATGGGGGGAATTATACCTGCCTGCGACAATCGCCGGGGACTAAAGCCCCTGGCTATAATACGAAGCCTGCGAAGCAGGCTTAAGCCGCCGTAGGCGGCTTCGTACCGATAGCACGGATGTTTATGTCCGGGCGGGTTGGTATTTGGTTGTGTTTGCCCTGGAAAACGTACCTGATTCGGTAATCCTTTTTATGGTACAATCCAGCCCGTCTACGCGCCGCCTCCGTACGAAGGAGGCGTGCTTTTTGCCCCAAAACCGACTGGGGCTTCCCCGAACTAGCCCGGAGTTGAGATGAGCGAGAAAAAAACTGACCCGGAAGAAATCATAGAAGAAACCCTGCAGGTGACCAACCTGAACACTACCAGGGTGGAAGTGATCGAAGCGGAACTGGTGCGCATGCATCTGAGCGCAGCCCAGGAGATCACTGCCGATGAAGTTGCCCTGCACCAATCTGTTGCATTCGACGTGACCACAGCCGAAGTCTCGGCGCACGAGGCGGCGCTGGGGTTGGTCAATGCTAAAGATGTGGAAATGACCAACAGCGCGGCGGGTGTTATCCGCGCGGAGAACGTCAATATGGTTGGGCAGGCTGGAGTCGTGTTGGCTGAGTCGGTCAACCTGGGGAATACTTATGCCGGCCTGGTGGCAGGCAATGAGGTCCGGGGTGAACGGATCGAGACGCTCATCCTGCTGGGTAACCACGTCGAGGGCGATATCCAGACTGTGGTGGACACGCGCAGTGCGCTCATCGCCGGCACGGTCGGCGGGCTGCTGGCAGGCATTGTCCTGTTGATCGGGCGTCTGATGTTCGGACGCAGATCGTAAAGAAAAAAGCCGCTAATCTGCGCTAATCCTCGCGAAATGAAAAAAGATTAGCACTCATTTGCGAGGATTAGCGGATAAAACTAAATGTAGTCGTGATGTAAATCGCGTTACAGAAATTCATTCAAAGAGCGAAGGTAATCTTGGGTCTCGCTACGCCGCTACGCGGCTACTCGACCACCAACTCAAGGTGAGAGGCGCTCGAGGAGTAAAGATGGAGAAAGCAGTAATTCAAGCTGAAAAGCGCGCTGTGGTTGGAAAGCAGGTACGCGCCCTGCGCCGCGAAGGGAAGCTCCCGGCGGTCATTTATGGATATGGCATCGATCCGATCAGCATTGTTTTGGATGCGCGCAGCGCATCCAAAATTCTGGCGAAGGCAAGCTCGTCAACCCTGGTGACGGTCGAACTGGCGGGCAAACAGTATCCCACGCTCGTGCGCGAGAAACAGCTTAATTTCATTCGCAACAGCCTGATCCATGTGGACTTTATGGCAGTCTCGATGACCGAGAAGCTTACCGCCAGTGTGGGTGTCCATTTTGAAGGCGAAGCCCCGGCAGTCAAGGAATTTGGCGCCATTCTGGTTACCGGCCTGACCGAACTGGAAGTGGAATGTCTGGCGAGCGATTTGCCGGAACGCTTCACAGTGGATGTTTCCACCTTGGCTGAAATCGGCGACGGTGTGTATGTCAGAGATGTAGTCGCTCCGGCGAACGTGGAAATCTTGAGCGACCCTGAAGAAATGATCGTGGTTGCAACAGCCATGGCGGCCGAAGAAGTCGAGGAAGTAGAAGCCATCGCAGGCGAAGAAGGCGAAGAGCCTGAAGTGATCGAGAAGGGCAAGAAAGAAGAAGGCGAAGAGGAAGAAGGCGAATAATCTTCTATTCGTTTGTAGTTGGAAAGACAGCGGTGATTGCCGCTGTCTTTTTTTTTCTCAAAAACGGGACGCAGACGCTTGTGCTGAGCGTGTCGAAGCATCAGTCTGCATTTGCAGCGGACTGAAGTCCGCACTCTGCGAATTTTGGTGTAAGATTTAGCGATATGACCATCCATTATCTCAACTGCTTTACCTGCAACGCCCGCTATCCCCGTCACTGGCAGAGCGGGACACTGTGCTTGCTGGTCGAGAGCAACGACGGGCTGGTGCTGGTGGATACCGGCCTGGGCACGCGAGATTACGTTGATGAGCCGGGCATCCTGCGGACGTTCAGGCTGGTCACACTCGTGCCGCTGATCCCGGAAGAAGCCGCCATCCGCCAGGTCGTCGGCTTGGGATTCCAGCCGGAAGATGTGCGCCATATCGTGCTCACCCACATGCACTTCGACCACGCGGGCGGCCTGCCCGATTTCCCCTGGGCAAAAGTCCATGTACACCGACATGAGTATGCGGCCATCGAATCAAATAAAATCCGCCGCTGGGCGGATGGCGGCTACAACCGGCGCGTCCTCGAGCATGGGCCGGATTTCGTTTTTTATGAAGAGACGGGGGAGAAGTGGTATGACTTCGACGCGATCCGCCTGCCGTTCGAACCTGAGATGTGGCTGCTCCCGTTATTTGGACATTCGTCAGGCCATTGCGGCGTGGCCGTCAAAGATGGCGATGGCTGGCTGCTCCACGCGGGCGACGCGGCCTCTTTTGCCGAAGATGCTCCAGAGTGGCTGGTCAAATACGTTTTAGGTCCCCACCAGCCGCGGTTACGGGAATTTGCCAAAACCCATCCCGAAGTCCGCATGACGATGGGGCATATGTGGCTGGATTTCTTTGAAAAGTAGACCTTAAGGGTTTCCACCTCCCTCTGTTTCGCTTCGGGAGTGCTTCGCAAAAACCCTTAGAAAGTGTTTTGAAAATCCAAAATTTAACCGGAGATGAACGGGGATAAACGTCAATTTGACCTCATGAACACTAGAAGGCCAATTTTCA
>CAZLOC010000486.1:0-3067 GCA_964560935.1 uncultured Anaerolineaceae bacterium
AACCAGCAGTGTTTCCTTGCAATCTCCCTCGGGTGGGCTATATAAAATCCATAGCGCCACTGACGGCACCCGGCGGCTCTGTTCAACCACATTTTATCCACCATCCCCTCATCGTTCGTTTAGTAACACCGCTTTTTTTGCCACGCGGCGCACCGTCGATTGCCATTTTCAGTTTGGGATGATGGATAAAACGCTATTCGTTGTGCTGAAGATATCAGATGAAGAAAGTTGATCCAAAACTTAAGAGTACAGTGTGCAGCCCGGACCTTCGTGAATGGATACCTTCCAGCGCGGAAAATTTCCTGCGGGAACGTGATCACATCGTTAAAGTCGGGCAAGAGGAGGATCATCTGGTACTATTCAGAGGCCAGTCCAATAGTGAATGGTTTTTGGACTCGACTTTTGTCAGAGACAGCACTCTTAAACTTTTCGGCTATCCGGTTATTCCTGACAGTATAAGGCAACAAGTATCATTTCATAGACTTATAGCGTCCCTCCTTCTTATGAAATTCGGTACGATATGGAAGCCGAGCAAGGAAGCTTTTGAGAAAGAGAAGAGCGATTGGATTGATCCCTGGTTCGAACTTCTAAAGAACGCACAACAGTATCCGGAAAGATACGAGGCGGTCAAGTTTGTGAAGGGCACTTTCTTCATGGATTGGACCGTTTCTCCGGACATCGGGCTATACTTTGCAGTATATGATGGCCCTCGTAGAAGCAACCGAATTGGTCAGACTGATGGCGCATTGTGGATATACGACGGGAGTTCAACTGGGAACATTCTGCAAGAGGATAAACTGGGAAAAATTTTGAGGCTAATGACTGGTGCTGATTTCCTGAATGGGGACAAGACCTTCCCACTCATATTTCATCCTCGGCAGCAAACCAAACAGCTTCGGGCATCAAATCAAAAGCCAGTCTACATAGCTCAAATGGATTTTAGATACGATCTTGCCGATGTCTGGGCCAGCTACGAATTACAGGAGAAACAGAGGGTCTTTGTCAAACTTCGTATCCTGGAGCACTTAAAGGCAGAAATGGCAGACTACCTCGAGTCCCAATGCATCACCGAGGAGCATGTCTACCCACACTGACAAAAGACAAGAGTCGCACAACAAGGGCCTTCAGCGGATTTGCTACACGCTGCGCGTTTCGCTAACACGCTGCTGCCCGCCGTTGGGCGGCTATTACACGAACTTAAGGTCACTATGGCAATTCTATTGTTCATCGTTGGACTGGTCTTTCTAATAATCGGTGCGGAAGCGCTAGTGCGGGGTGCGTCCCGCTTGGCGGCTGCTCTTGGTATATCGCCATTGGTCATCGGGCTGACTGTCGTAGCGTTCGGTACCAGTTCGCCCGAGCTAGTGGTAAGCGTTAAATCAGCGGTATCCGGCCAAGCGGGTATTGCCGTAGGAAACGTTGTTGGAAGTAATATTTTCAACGTTCTCTTCATTCTTGGCCTTTCAGCGCTGATTGTGCCGCTAGTTGTATCGCAACAACTGGTGCGGCTTGATGTGCCTTTGATGATAGCGCTCTCGGTTATTGTTCTGATCCTTTCGCTGGATAAGAAATTCAGTCGCGCTGATGGTCTCATGCTGGTCGTGGGTCTCGTTATTTACGTCTGGTTTTTGATTTACCAGAGTCGCAGAGAAAGCGTCGAGGTGAGAGATGAGTACGCTAAGGAATTTGGAACTGAGAGATATGCAAAAAGCATCTGGGGCAAAAACATAGGATTGGTCCTTGGCGGCCTCACATTACTAGTAATCGGCTCGCGCTGGCTCGTCGATAGTGCAGTGTCCTTTGCCCAATATTTTGGGGTCAGCGAATTGGTTGTCGGATTGACGATTGTTGCAGCAGGTACATCTCTGCCTGAAGTAGTTACCTCAGTCATCGCGGCTATTCGCGGTGAACGCGACATCGCTGTGGGTAATGTTGTCGGTAGCAACATCTTCAATATTATGGGGGTGCTTGGATTTGCCAGTATAGTTGCGCCAACAGGCATTGAAGTTTCAAATGCAGTCATCGGATTCGATATACCTGTCATGATCGGAGTAGCATTGGCATGCCTGCCCATATTTTTTACAGGTGGCGCAATCAGCCGGCAGGAAGGTGTGTTATTACTCGGGTACTATGTGGCCTATACGTTGTACCTCGTCTTGGCCGCATCTCACCATGATGCTTTGCCAAGGTTCAGTGCAGTCATGCTGTACTTCGTGATTCCGCTGACTGTGGTCACCATGATTATTGTAGCGCTGCAGGAAATACGTAGTAGGAAAAAGAATTTGTCAGAATAATTTCATAGACAGACATGAGCCGCCCATCGGGATAGTGAGTAACCTCACGGTTACCCCTCCCACACCACGCAGAAAACGGGTCACGTACTGCGTGGTTCGGCTGATCAGGCAGAACGAGGTCCTGGAAGAAACAAGCCGAGCTGATCAAAGTAGGCGTTTGGCATTGCTGTCACGACCCACTTGACCTTGCTCATTCGCCACGCCCCTTTTCGGGAACACCCTGTCAAGAGGGCGTGGAGGTGATAAATACCACGCTTCCTGAGTTCTTTGACACGCGTGCGCGCACTCTTCCACTGTTCCCAGATGATGGCGTACAGTCAGCGCCGGATCCAGTAGTTGGAACGAAATCCGGCAGCCACGTCATTTCTTCAGGATGAGGCCTCTCGTAAGTGGCTTGTGATAACGACTAATGTTGCGGGGCTACGCTACTCGTTTAGCGACCAGAACTCCGGGGATGGCGACCATAGCTGACTTGATTCTGCATTGAATTCACTGAAATAGAACTTGACGCCGCTTCCAGTCCGCCGGGAACGGCCCGATCGTTGGTAATTCGTTGAATGACATGTGTATTTGGATTGACAATCGGTTGAAGAACGGTTATTATAAAGTTTGTATACGGGGAGCCAAAATAAAATCCACGAACCTTTCAAGTTTCGTGGGTAACAATAGATCCAGGGGAAGCAAGAGACGCTATGCGCCCTGTTTCCCCTGATTTATAGGAGGGTTACACGTTATTTGGATACCGATGACGATTCTTCTATTCGAAAGCGAGA
>CAZLOC010000487.1:0-3067 GCA_964560935.1 uncultured Anaerolineaceae bacterium
TGGGGCTATTGAATTGTGGCGGGATGATACCACAATCGAGGAGTAGCGTCAATTAACAAAACAGCCGCCGAAGTTCTTCAGCGGCTGTTCGCATGAAATGTTAGTGTCAATCAGATGCACAGCGGAAGCCAATTCTTGGCGAGAAGTCACCAAGATAAGCTGAACTTCCAAGTTCGGCGTCAAAATTGGGGCCTAGTACTGCTGCACGGTTCGCAACGCGGATTTCGGCTTCCCCATCTGCATAGGAACCGCCTCGTGCGACACGGTTGAAATAAGCCGAGCGCGCCAATGGGCCACTCGGGTTGTTGGCGGGACCATTAGCGTAGTATTCTGCATCATAATAGTCCTTGGTCCACTCAAAAACGTTCCCTGCCATATCCAATACGCCAAACGGACTGGCACCTACTGTATAGCTGCCTACCCGATTTGTATCCCCAAGCATGTAATTGAAATTGGCGCGCGTGCCATCCGGCTTGTCCTCACCCCAGGGATAGGTATTAATCGTACTACCACGGGCGGCATATTCCCATTCGGCTTCGGTTGGCAGGCGGCGGCCAGCCCATTCGCAATATTGCCTGGCAGAATCCCAGGTGACGTTGACAACCGGAAAATCGTTAAACTCAGGATTGTTGAAGTAGGCTTGACGGGTCTCTGATGTAATATTTTGGGGTGGGCTGCACACTCCTGCCTGGACACAAAGCAGGTACATTGCGTTCGTTACCTCGACTTTATCAATCCAGTATCCTTTCATGTCAACTTTGTGTACAGGCTTTTCATCTGTGGATGCGCGCGTATCCATGCCACCCATTTGGAAGGAGCCTTGGGGAATGTAAACCTGAATCATGCCTTCGGCCGATGAAACACGTTCGCTGCCGGCTTCCACATTCCCGCCCGATGCTTCAGCGGTTGGATTCAGCGGGACGGGCGTTAACGTAGGGGCAGCGGTTGGCAATGCGATCGCAGTCGGTGCAGCCCCTCCGCCACCCAACTGGCAGGCGGAAATAAACAATGCCATTGCCAGGAAAATGGGAAATAGTTTTTTCATGGTAAGCCTCCTAAGCTTCATATCTTTCTTGAGTATATTTGCAGGGTGATAATTTCTGTATCACCCATTGGTAACATACTAGTACTATTTTGTGACTTTTTGTTACCAGTTTTACCGATTCTTGCATATAATATAAGTAGTTAGCATTACAATTGCATTAGAAAGCGTGTATATGACAAACATTGACCTAGCTCACTCCCAGGCTGCTTTGCGCGTTTTTGTTGTCTGTGACCAGACAGATACCGCGCCGATATGGGGATATATGATCCGAGAAAAGGGACTGGTGGCAATCCTTGAAACCTCTGTCCAGCGCGCTATGGGACGGGCAGTGGAAGACATCCCTGATCTGATCATCATCGACGTGAACGCCTCCCACCAGGAGCGGATTGCCCTGTGCAAAAAATTCCGCGCTTTGAGTTCCAGCCCGATATTGCTCTTCCTGCCAGCCAATAATGAAGCCGAGATTCTCGAAGCTTACGAGACAGGTGTGGACGAGTGTGTCATCAAACCGATCAGCCCGTCCATTTTTCTGGCAAAGATCGCTGCCTGGTCGCGTCGCAGTTGGACCGAGCCCATGTCTCCGCGCCGGACGAACAAGCTGCGCCTTGACCCTGCCCGCCGTTCGGCGATCAGTGAAAATGGCGAGGATGTGCGCTTGACCAATCTGGAGTTCCGCCTGCTACACTTGCTGATGAGCAGGCCGGGATATGTATTCAAGAGCGAAGACATCATTCAAACAGTGTGGGGGGCACAGCGTGAGAATGACCAGTCCCTGCTCAAGAATATGGTCTATCGTTTGCGAAAAAAGTTGGAAGAAGAAGCGGGGGAAACCAACATGATCCAGACCTGGCCAGGCGGGTACAGTTTCCAAGAAGATTAAGATAAAAAATCAGGCTGCTGATAAACAGCAGCCTGATTTTTATTGCCTATTCATCCGCTACACAGCGGAAGCCGATCTTGGATGAGTGTTCTCCATCGCGACCTGGAGCATCAAACAACGCATCCGGGTTAGGACCGAGAGCTGCGCCCCGCTTCGAAACACGCAGGTTGACCCATTCGTCCTGGAAGGAGCCGCCACGGATGACACGCAGGTTGGTGGAGGATGTTTCCGGGCCGGTGGGACTATGGCCTGGTGAAGTTTTGTAATACTCGGTCCCATACAAGTCAGCTACCCATTCCCAGACGTTGCCAGCCATGTCCAACGCGCCAAATGGGCTGGCCCCGGCAGCATACATTCCGACCCGGCTGGTATCCCCCACAAAACGATTGAAATTGGCATACATATCACTGGGCGGTTCATCCCCCCAGGGGTAGTTGCGGAAGTCATCGCCACGCGCGGCGCGTTCCCATTCCGCTTCGGTCGGCAGGCGGCGCTCCGCCCAGGCGCAGTAGGTGCTGGCCTGTTCCCAGGTGACATGTACGACGGGGTAATCTTTGAACTCTTCGTTGCTGAAGTAGGATGGGCGCTTATCCGAGGCCCAGTCTTCCGGTGGCGGACAGGCCCCAGCCTGCACGCACAGCATGTACATGGCGTTGGTGACTTCCAGTTGATCGATCCAGAAGGCATCCAAGGAGACGGTATGGGCAGGCAGTTCATCCCGGTCATCGGCGTGGACATCCAGGCCGCCCATGCGCACGGCCCCAGCTTGCACGTAGACCTGCGGCATCCCATCGATGGGCGAGGTGCGCCGGGTGGATGCGGCTTCGGTCGGGGTCTCTGTTGGCGGCGCAGAGGCAGGCGGGAGGGCTGTCAGCGCGGGAATGGCTGTCGAAACGGTGGCAGGTTTGGCTTGAGCGGGAGGCGCGGAAGTGGTTGCGGCGGGCGCACAGGCGGCGAGGAGGAAAGTCAAGAGGATGAAAGCGACGCGTTTTTTTGTCATGGGTTCACTTCACGTATTCGAGGGCGTTGCGAGCGTCCACATAAGTGGAATCGTTGATGGAGAGGGCTTTCTGCCAGGCGGCTTCAGCGCCTTTGAAATCGTTCTGGCGGTAGAGCGCCCAACCGTACCACAGCCAGGCCTC
>CAZLOC010000488.1:0-3064 GCA_964560935.1 uncultured Anaerolineaceae bacterium
TACCCATTACTGTTGCACCAGCAGGCAAGGGAGCATTGACGACCACCCAGTTGGAGTCGGCTTGCGCATCGATTTCAAGCGTAATGCGGACAAGGTCTCCACGCGACCAGATACCTGGTTTGGCCTGCAATACTGGCGACATTTTTTGCCTGATGCGGTAACCATTGTCAAAGGACGCCTTCAGGGGTACTGCCGCTCGGCTCGTCACCGTAACCCATGGCTTGCCGGCACCCTGGTGCGAGATTTTGAGTTCGCCCTGGGTATCCGGCAACGGGATTTCGACAGCGGCGGCCTTCGGCCAGACAATATTTCGCGCAGCGCCCTCCAGTTCAACCTGTGTCATCCCACCAATGGGCGTCTCCTCGAATCGGGCGGAGAACGAATCCAGTGCTAACCGAGCCCACGCATTTGCGGTTGTCAGATCCCATCGACCAAGTTTCTGGCGTGCCATCAAGCCGCGTGCCAGTCGCGGCAGGTCTTCCTGCATTTCTGGAACCCCCTGCAGAATCGACAATGCACGTGCCGCATTGAGGTCGGGAGAGATCATCAGCCACCACAAGTTATCTCTACGGTCATCCGATAGTGTCAGGCTTGTGCCACGCAGCGTCATCCTTGCGCGTAGCTGATTAATAGCCTGCTTCAACTTCGCTTCGCGATTAGAGATGCGATCCACTCGTGACAGGATCGAGATGTAGTCGAGCAGCGATGATGTTGGCAACCCATCCGGCGAGGTGGTTACCGTATCGAGCATTGAGGGAGTCGCTTTTCCATAGCGGGCTAACGCCTCGATCACAATCAACCGCCGCAAGTGTTGATCCGCAAAACCTACGCCGCCCGCGGTTTGCTTGCCATCGATGTATGCACTCAAACCTTCAAGCAAGGTATCACGCAGTTGATCCGGAACCACCCTTCCTGCCGCGTTTGCACTGGCTAGGACATAAGCAGTCAGGACAACATCACCCTTCAAGTAGTCACTCGCAAAGTACTTAAGCAGACCACGATCGTCCTGGTGCGCAGGCAGACGACTCATGGTTTCATCCCACAACGTCTCCTCCTTCAGTGCCAGTGCTCTGGACACTTGCTGCTCGATACAGGTGAATGGGTAAGAACGCATGTAGTTCCGCATTTCGGCGAGATTTCCGGCAAGCGATGCAGACGGATCAATGGTTAGCCCCCCCCTGCCTTCGAGCGCACGGCCGGGTTTCGCGACATTCAGCGAAAGAGGTCTGTCAATTTGCAGCAACGTTGCCTGCATGACCTTGACCGGAATTGCAGGCAGTACCTGCTGGCTCACCGCAATCTCGTCACTGCCAAGCGCGCTCTGTGCTTTGAGTTTCCAACTCAACTTCTGAATATTTGGTGGGACCTCGACCGACCAGCTCACTTGCTGCGCCTCGCCAGCGCTCAAGGTAATCGTTCGGGTGTTCAATTTGACCGGCGCACCATCTGCCAGTGATGTTGGGGTCAGACTGACTTTCTGAATTTCGGTACTGCCATTCCGGACAGTGAAGCCGGCTTCAAATTTGTCACCCTCTCTCACTACCGGCGGCAAACCAGACAGCAACATCAGATCCTGCCGGGTCTGGATCGAGGCGCCCCCATCCCCGAATAAGCCGACACCAGCATGGGCCACCGCGACAATTCGAAAGCTGCTCAGGCTGTCATTCAAAGGAATCTTGAGTTTTGCCACGCCGTTCGCGTCGAGCTTCACGCGGCCTTGCCACATTATCCGAGTATCAAACAGCTCCCGTGTAGGCAGTTTTCCACCCCCGCCACCCGGCGGAAGGCTTTTTCGGCCGAAGTGCCGCTTGCCCACCACCTGCATCTGGGCTGTGGATGTCGCGACCTCCCAGGGACGAGTGGACATCATGACGTCTAGCAGTTTCCAGCTTGAGTTGGGTGCGAGTTCAAGTAAGCTCTCGTCCACGGCCACGACCAGAACTTCCGCACCTTTCGGTAAAGTGCCACCGTCCTGCCGCGAAACCTTCACAGTCACCGGCACCTGCTCACGCACCTTGTAGACAGGCTGCGGAGTGGTGACATCGACATTTAGGGCGTGGCCACGTTCGCCGACACGCAGACCGACTACGCCAAGTTTGTATGCTGGCTTGGCGAGATCGATTTGTGCGGTTGCGGCTGGATTGCCCAATCGGCCTCTGACGACCATCACGGAGACAGCCACATTAGGGGCATAACTCGCCTTGATGGGCACATCTACAGTGGGCTCTTTGCTGGTGAGCGGAACGACGAAGCTGTCGAGAACCCCCTCACGTTCCACCGTAACCAATGCGGTCGCGCTCTGAAATGGCATTTTCACCTGGAGCCTCGCGACCTGACCTGGCTCATAGCGTGGGCGCTCGGCCAGGACATCCATGCGGTCGGATTCGTTGCCAGGGAACCAGGTGCTATCGTCGCCAGCAACCCACACTTCACGATTAGCGAATACGGTTCGTCCAGCTGAATCAGTCGTCTTGACACGGATGATCAGGTTGCCCCGAGCCGGCGGTTTGCTTTCGCAAGACAGGCTGCCACCGGCATCTGTGACACCCGAGCAACCATCCGCCACACCCTTAACCTCGCGCTGATTCTCGTATGCATAAAATCCACCGATCAAGCGCTTGCGATGACTGTAGGTCTTGACGCTAAAAATATCGGAGTCAACGTGAGCGCCCGGAACAGCATTACCACTCGTATCGATGACCGTGAGTCGGTAGCGCAGTTTGTCTCGCACATTCCAATCTGGAATCGAAATTCCTGGAATATGCTTCGCAGGCCATAGTGTTTCCCTACGGGACACGGTTTGTGTCTCGCCATTCGCATCCTGGTAGTCCACCTCAAGGCGCAAGGTCTGCAATGTGCTTGCTTGTGGCAGATCGCTGACAGTTAGGCGTGCCACGCCAGCGGCATCAAGCGTGGCAGACTGCGTAAACGGCTTGTTGGTTTTCTCTGGTTCGCCCTCGGTACTTTCATCCCGGATTAAGCCCACCTGGACGTTGCCATTGGCAAAACTCGTATCAGGAAAAGCCTCATTCGAGTATGTGCTCGGCTCGACATGGTGGCGCAA
>CAZLOC010000489.1:0-3062 GCA_964560935.1 uncultured Anaerolineaceae bacterium
GGCGCGCCTCGCAACAGGGATGCGCTTCGCTGCGCCGCCGCGGCAGGATTGTTCAACTCGTGCGCCAGTCCTGCACTCAGCGTACCGAGAGCGGCCATCTTCTCCTGTTGGTGCAGCAGGGATTCGTTCTGGCCCAAACGCGACATTACCCAGTGCAAAACTGCCATCGTCGCAGAAGGGCTGGTAGAGAGTAAATTTTCGAAGGCTTCCGGGGAAATGCACAAGGTTTCGCTGTCAGTCATGGCGATCACGGTAGCAGAGCGCGGCGCATTCGAAAGCAAAGCCATCTCACCGATGATTTCCCCTTGTTCTCGCACATCGATCTTGATGACCGACGGCCCCGACTTCTTCTGGATTTCGAATCCGCCTTTCAGTACAACGTGGGCTGCATCACCCGGCTCACCCTGCCGCATCAGGATTTCACCCGCGCGTAAAGAGACGGGTCTGGCGTTGTCCATCAGATGCTGTAATTCCTGGTCCGACAGGCCCTCAAAGAGCGGGGATTTGCGTAGGTCTTGAAGATTCATTGATTCCAGCCTGCGTTGGTTGAGCCCAAGCGGTAGCGAGGGCGTACACTTGCACCAGCGCGCAAGTGCAGGTGTCGAAACCATCGCGAATCTTTTACAATGCTTTCAAATATTCCTTCATCATCGCAAAAGCAATCGTTCCTGCCCCTGCCGCGGACGCAACGCGGTGATTGGTCCCATAGCACACATCACCTGCCGCGAAAATGCCAGGGACGCTGGTCTCGAACAGAAACGGAGGCCGGTCCAGGGCCCAGCCTTGAGGCGGTTTGTTGTCCAGCATGAGATCCGCACCTGTGTAGATATATCCCTTTTCATCGCGCTTGACCAGATCTGCCACAAGTTGGCTCTCCGGGCGCACACCGATGAACACGAACAGAGCTGCTGTATCAAAGGTTTGCATTTCATTGCTTACCGTATTTTTGACCACAATCTGCTCGAGGGTCGTCTCGCCTTTGAGTTCGATCAAATCGGTGTTCAGCAAAAGCTCGACCTTTTCGTTCTCCTCCATCGCGTCGATCAGGTACTTCGATGCAGTGGGCTGCGCCCCGCGGATCAAAACTGTGACCTTGCTGGCAAAGCGACTCAGATACAGCGCACCCTGCGCCGCCGAGTTCGCACCGCCCGCCACAAAGACGTGCTTATCCTTGTAATACATGGCCTCGGTGTATGCCGCGCCGTAATAGATGCCCGCGCCCGTGAGCTTGTCACCGCCTGGCATACGCAGGATGTGGAAGGATGCGCCCGTTGCCACCAGCACCGCATGACACGAGATCTCCGTCCCGTCGGCAAGCTGAACAATACGATACGCGTCCTTGACGCAGATTTGTTTGGCTTCCTGCGCAGAAAGGATCTCCACCCCAAATCGTTTGGCCTGTGAAACCGCGCGTCGGGTGAGATCGTCGCCCGAAATGCCGCTGGGGAAACCAAGATAGTTCTCGATCCTCGGGCTGCTGCCCGCCTGTCCGCCTGGGGCAGCTTTTTCGATGACAACACAACTATAGCCTTCGGAGCCTGCATAGACCGCACAGGCCAGGCCAGCCGGGCCGCTTCCTACAATGACGATATCATAAAAGGGGAACCCGGCGCGAGTCTGCAATCCGAGCACCTCGGCCAGCTCTTTCAAATTAGGATGAACCAACAAATTTCCATCGGGAAAGAATACCACTGGAAGTTTGGCAACTCCCGAGGTTGTATCTTCGACCAGTTGTCTAGCGTTCGAATCCTTTTCGATGTCCAACCATTGGTATGGGATCTGGTGTCTTGTCAGAAATTCTTTTACTTCGTGGCTGGGGAGCGACCACAAGGTCCCTGCAACGCGGATGCCTTCATACGGTAAGCGGACATGCATTTTCCAATCTTCGAGCAATTCGTCCAGGATTGGATAAAGCCGTTCCTCTGGCGGATGCCAGGGTTTCATCAGGTAATAATCCAGCCCGACTTCATTGATGGATGCGATGGCTGCTTCGGTATCCGCATAGGCGGTCAAAAGCACACGCCTGGCTTGCGGGTACGCTCGTAGCGCCTGCTCCAGGAATTCCACACCGTTCATCTCAGGCATGCGCTGGTCGACCAAAAACAGCGCAACAGTCTCATTGCGTTGTTTCATTTTCTTCAAGTAGTCCAGTGCAGCCTTACCAGAGTTGATCGGGAGAACACGATAGTCTTGTCCGTAGCGAGCGCGCAGGTCGCGTTCGACCGCGTTCAAGACTGAAGGATCATCATCAATCGAGAAAATAACAGGTTTTGCCATTACTACACCCTTGTTTATATAAATTCGGATACGATTTCTTAGCTGACGAACTGTCGATGTTTGTATTGAGTATATCTGAATACAGATACGGTTTCAAACCTTGATCACCCTGACCGGTACCTTTTCACTGATTCCCTTGAGTTCCAGCACGCGTCTTTCCAAACCTTCAGCCTGCATCCCCGCTAATTTAACCGATTCCTCGCTGACAAGGACTTCGCCCGCCGCGGCCCGCGACGACAGGCGCGCGCATAAGTTCGCTGCACTCCCCAGAACTGCAATCTCGTTGACGCCGTCGGCTGAACCTACAGCACCGACAAAAACCCTGCCAGTATGCACACCCACTCCCACCGGAATCCACGGTCCTTCCGAGGTTCCATGACCTGTTACTTCTAATAATGCCTGCGCCGCTTCTACAGCAACCCCGGCATGATCCTTACCAGCAAATCTGGGCACAAATAGCGCACTGACCTGGTCTCCCATCAACCGATTGACCATTGAATTATGCTGGATCAGCACATGGCTGGTCTCTTTGTAAAAACGCTGGATCAGGGCCTTATATTCCGTTGTTGGCGTCCTTTCTGCCAACGGCGTCGAGTCACGCACATCGGCGAAGAGCATCGAAAGTTCGACCTCCGCGCCGCTCTCTTTTTTTCGCACAACGCGTTCACATCCGCTGCATAAGATCGAACTGAAACTGGAAGGAGAAGATCCATTAAATCTTAGTAACATTCCCCCAAAGCCCGCCATCGGCATGCCACACTCTATACAATGCGGGTCGCTAGGCA
>CAZLOC010000490.1:0-3062 GCA_964560935.1 uncultured Anaerolineaceae bacterium
TATATTTTGTACTTGCCCTGGGTGGGAGAGAAGTTGATCTTGTCGCGCAGGTCGCGGACGTCGTCGACGCTGGTGTTGGAGGCGGCATCGATCTCGATCAGGTCGAGGAAGCGGTTTTCGTTGACGGCCTTGCAGTGCTCGCACTCGTTGCAGGGACGTTTGGCGAGGTCGTCATCGAGACAGTTGACAGCCTTGGCAATGATACGCGCAACAGTGGTCTTGCCTGTGCCGCGCGGACCAGCAAACAGATAGGCATGCCCGACCCGGCCAGCGCGGACAGCGTTGGTCAGCGTCCGGAGGATGTGTTCCTGTCCGACGACTTCGTCCCATTGGCGAGGGCGCCATTTGCGGTAGAGAGCTTGAGTCATAATACGGTCAGTAATCGATGTTCAGGGCTAGCCTATAAGAATTTTACAAATTCGTCCACACTCAGGCCTGACTGCCTGATAATGGCACGCAGGGTACCGCGATCTAATTCTTTGTGGTCGGGCACTACAACTTGTCCAAAAGGATCATCCCGGCGCAAAATCATGTGACTCCCCTCCTGTCGTTTCAGATAAAAGCCTGCTTTATTAAGCGCTTTCACACAGTCTCTACCTGAAATGCGAGGCAATCCGCTCATACAGCAACTACCATTGCATCAAAATTCTCAGCAGGGATTGGTAAGCCATCTTCTTGCAAAGCAGCAATATAGCCAGCTATCGCTTCTTTGATGTTTGCGATCGCTTCTTCGCGCGTTTTACCCTGGCTGATACAACCGGGCAAACTCGGACATTCGGCTATAAAATACTCATCTTCGCCAGAATAAATAATCACTTGTCTCATTTTCACCTCTCACGGCACACGATAAATTGCCTGCAAATTATCCTGCGGATCGTACAACTTAGCCGACTCGCCCGATTCCCAGATGGGGTCGCGCAATCCCATATACAGGTCAACGACCGTATCGGAGCCGGAGACAGTATGTACCTGTACCGCCCCGTTGGTATAAAGTGTCAACTGTGGGAAGGTAAAGGTATTACCGTGGTCGTCTTTGAGTTGCCAGTCGGCAAGGCCCAGTTCGCCTTCGCCATTGTAGCGCACAACCACCGCCTCAGCGCTCAACGTCCCTGCGCCAACTACGCTGACAATCTCGACCGGGATTTGCTCATCCGGTTGGAACGTGATTGTGGGAACAGTAGACTCCCCCTGGGCAGGAACTGCTGCCTGCGGTACAGGCGCCAGGGAGGCGCGGTAGGTGCGATCATACCAGAACAAAATAGCACCCGTCACACAAGCCGAGACGAACACATTGAGAAGCAAGTACAGGAAAAGTCGGCGGCGATCCATGCTGACTTATGATAGCACAAAGTACAAATTGCGGGAAAATTTTTAACCAACCTTATGTTAGAATACGTACCGCAAATCATCGTTTTCAAGGGTGTAAGATGAACAATACTGAATCAGGCGTTTTCTGTCCAGCATGCAAAATGCGAAATAAAGTGGGGGCGATTGTGTGCACCTATTGCAACACACCACTACCCTCCGATGAGGATCGTCAAAAAACAAGAATTCTTCGGAATATTCGGGAAGCGACCGGCACTCTTCCAGACTCTTTCGATGAATTTCTGGATGCCCCGCCCCTAAACAGAGAACGCTTCATGGACTTTGAAATTCCATCCAAGGGGATTGTTCTGATCAACCTCGAAGATGGCCAGCCGGTCGCTATGCTGGAGGAAAAAGCATTTATCCTTGGGCGCGCCTCTGCCGAAATAAAAACTCGGGAACCTTTGGTGGATCTGACTTCACTTGGCGTGGATTATGGGGTTTCCAGGACACATGCCTTGTTCCTCAAAACCAAAGACGGTTATCAAATTACTGACCTCGATAGCAGCAATGGCACCTGGATTGAAAACGAGCGACTTGTACCTCAAAGACCATACGCGGTAGAAAGCGGCAGCCGCATCCGTATGGGCCGATTGAATATGTTGGTTTTCTATCCTAAGGCTTCTTAGTCAGCTTTCCTCGCCAACAATAAAGCAACCCAGTCCCCCATCTGTTTCTGCTCGCTCAAAACCAGACCTTTGGCCTGCGCGGCCTCAATGACCGCTTCCGCCTGCCCGGCCAGGATTCCGCTTAAGATGACCGCGCCACCCGGCTCGACCAGGTCCGCCAGCCCGGAATCAAAGAGGCGGATGATCACCGGCGCAAGAATATTTGCCGCCACAAGCGACGCTCTCTTGAGCAAGAATTTGCCTTCCAGCACTTCGGCCACCGAACCCTGGCCAATGATGAATTCTTCACCGATACCGTTTTTGTCCGCGTTCTCGCGCGAGTTCCTGACAGATTCGATGTCGATATCCACGCCGAGGGCAGTCTTTGCGCCGAGTTTGAGGGCAGCGATGGATAGGATGCCAGATCCACAGCCAATGTCTATGATTTCAGATTGACGATTGACGATTGACGATTGGTTATCAAAAAACAATTCCATCAGTTCAAGGCAGAGTTGGGTAGTCGGATGCGTCCCCGTCCCAAAGGCCATGCCGGGGTCGATTTTGATCGGGATGCGCTCCGGCTCCGGCGAATCCAGCCAGATCGGCACGATGATCAGTCGCTTACCGATCGGGATCGGCTGGTAGTGCTGCTTCCAGGCTTCCATCCAGTTCTGGTCCGCGATCTGTTTATAGACCGATACGGGCAGCGGCTGGATCATCCCCAAATAATAAAGCGACTCCTCGAGTTTCTGGCGCGTCTCTTCGATGTGCTCGTCCATCTCCAGATACGCGCGGACAACGATTGGACCGGCCGGTGTGCCGTGATCTTCGTCATCCAGGAATTTGACGCCCTGCTCGGTCATCACGCCGTTGGGCGCAAATCGCGCCAGCACATCCGCGACGGCTTCCGCCAGTTCGCCGTTTACAGTCAGGGAGACTTCAAGCCAAGTTACCATATTGGTTTCCTATTATTTCCTCAGTACATTTTCCAGTGCGAACATGATTATAAAATAAGCGGGCGGACCTTTTAGCCGCCCACTGACTACTATTTACTGAATACTGATAACTATCCCCCCAGCGCCTCATTCA
>CAZLOC010000491.1:0-3058 GCA_964560935.1 uncultured Anaerolineaceae bacterium
TCCCCGGCAAAATCGAAGGTATACACAAAGAAGGCCGCTTCGCCGGGCTGGTCGAAGGGTTGCCCCACGCCGACCTCGTCCACCCACTGGTCGTTGATGAAGAGCGTAATACTGTCCAGGTAGCAAGTGACGCCAATGCGGTTGACCGAAGTAGGCGGCGATTTGAGTGTGCCGGAAGCATCCTGCCAGTATTGGCCATTCGCGTTTTGTGGGGTCAGTGGAATGTGTTCATCGTTCAGGATCTGGCCAATGACATACGAGTTTATTTCCAGATCAAACTCAACATAGTAAAAATTATCCTCGTTCTGATACTGGCAGAAAACGCCAAAGGTTCCATCTTGTTGACCCGGCAGTCCCTGCACATCGAACCAAATCTCGTAGGGGATGAAGTCTACCGGCAAATAGGCCCAATCTTCATAATCCGGCTCTGTGATCTGGATGCTATAGGCCTGGTTCTCGTATTTCAGGATGGTTTTGCCATCATCAAATAGGGGCCAGCCCAGCGCATCGGACGAGAAATCGTCGTAGAGGGAATGGTCATCCAGGCGTTGGTCGCCTGTCAGGGACGTGCCGGGTGTTGTCGGTTCAACAGCAGTTGGCTCAACGAGGGTCGGTTCAACGACAGGGGCAGGCACGCTGGTCGGCTCCAGAATTTCAACCGGGACGGTGACAACCGGCTCAGGCACGGACGGGATAGCTGTTTCCTGGGTCAGAAAGTATACCGCCCCGCCACCGACCACCAGAACGCCGATGCAAAGGACTCCCACGCATCCAACTCCCAGGATGAGAGCCAGCCAGGGAAAACGTTTTTGTTCAGTCATCGTAAACCTCCATTGTCTTTCATTGCGGAACCGCATCCATCAACGCGCAAATTTCCAGCGGCACGCCCTTGGCCTCGTCCCGCACCAGCGCAAGCGCGCCCTGCGGACACTTGTCCACACACACGCCGCAGCCCATGCACTTCTCGTAATTCACCTGCATGAATATGTCGCCCAGCTCGAGCGCGCCGAACTGGCAGTAGTCGGCACAGTCCGCGCAGGCGATGCACAGGTCTTCGTCCACCTGCGAGACGTAGCCCGAGGAAGCCAGCATCGGCACCCCGTTGCGCTGGGCGTGCATCGCGCCGCAGCAGCACTCGCAGCAGTTGCAAATGGCGTAGAAGCGTTCCAGCATGGCGTCCTTGAAGAAGGCGTGGTGCACGTGTCCGCGCTCGTCTTCGGCTTTCAGGATTTGGATGGCCTCGTCGCGCGTGACCCAGCGCGAACGCTGCGGCTGGTGCTCGCGGATGAAGCTGGCGAACGGATCGCCCACCACCAGGCACACGTCGATGGGCGTGCAGGGATTCTCCACCGCCGCCCGGCAGGGACAGTCCATTGCCACGATGCGCTCGGGATTCTGCATCATGATCGAGCGCGCCCGCTTGTAGGGAATGACCTGCTCCAGGTCGGGGATCTTGATCTCTTCGTTGATCATTACCAGCCTTTTGGCCGTCTCCAGCGGTATAGTCTTGCCGTGATAGGTGTCCTCGAAGTCGATGGTTTCCGCGGAGGATTCGTCTTTTTTCTTCCTGGTGACCAGGCGGTCGAAGAATCCCGCCAGAGGGATAAAATATTTCGAAAGCGGATGTGTCCCTTTGCCGATGCCAATGTACAGATATGGCCAGCGTCCGTACACGTAGCCGTGCAAAAAATCAAAAAAGGAATAACCGGGGGTTTTGCGCGCCTCTTCAATGAATGCCTGCGTAGACGGTTTGATAAAGGGGATTTTCATAATGACTCACTTTTTCATGTCATTGCGAGGGCACGAAGTGCCCGTGGCAATCTCAAGTAACAGGTAAACATGAGATTGCCACGTCAGCCCCATTGGGGCTTCCTCGCACGCGTAGACATATATTCCATCGTACAGAAATAAGTGCCCCGTGAAAAGCGTCATCCGTCCGCAATCTGTGAGACGAATCTCCTCTATTGAACCGCCAGGCCCGCACACCGTCCCGGTGTCCTTCGGGAAAGATCGCCAAGGGTTATTCTTGGCGTCATAGTTGATTTCTTGGCGGTTTCCCTGGCACCGCCCGCGCACCCCGCACAGTAGGTCCGTGCGGGGCAGGTGGCAGGTGTGGCGGCTTGGCGGTTATAAACGCTGGTGCACGTGAATTTTGATACAAAAACACGGAGATCACCTTCGTGTCTCCGTGTCCTCGCCGTCTCGCACCGGCGTGCTGCTCTTGGCGCGAACGGTGTGCCTTAGTGGTTTTCAGGTTACTCAGCTTCGTAATCGGCAGGCGCTTCCTCCACCGTCATCATTGGCTCATCGGCCGGTTTCTTGTCCAGCATCTGCATCATCAGGGCCACTACTTTTGTAAAATATTTTTGTTCGCCTTTGTCCTCATAGCGGTCTGTTTTCAGCCGTCCCTCGAGGTACACCAGGCTGCCCTTCTTAAGATACTCCTGGCAGACCTCGCCCAAGCGGCCCCAGGCTTCCACGTTGATCCATTCGGTGTACTCCTTGGTCTCTCCATGGGATTTCCAGCGATTGCTCACCGCCAGGCTGAAGGTCGTCACCTGTTTACCAGTCGGTGTATAGCGCCCCTCCGGGTCCTTCCCCAGGCGGCCGATCAGTTGAACACGATTAAGAGCTGGCATTGTCATCCTCCGTAAAACATGTAAATTTTGGAAACGATATAAATAGTGTAGGGCGATTTCAAGAAAAGTCAATCCACAATTTTGTTATGAGCCGGCTGATACTTTCATGCGACCTTAGCTTCGCACTTCGTAAAAAGTTGGGACCCTTTTGCCTGGATAATCGAACAACCAGTTTTTGCTCACAGATACATCTCCGGCAGGGGATTGCCCTCGCGTTCATTGTCCCAAAGCATGTTCATGATCCGCCAACCTTGGCCATCGTAGAACAACTGGATGCTATTAATACCGCGTTTGAAGGGCATAACATCATCGAGGTCGTGGCGCGCCTCGTAAGTGCTGAACACATGCAGCCTGTGCTCAATGATTGGACACGCGCGTTCCTGAATAAGCTTGATAATCTAAAATTTCTGTCCTATGTA
>CAZLOC010000492.1:0-3053 GCA_964560935.1 uncultured Anaerolineaceae bacterium
TGGTGATTTTTTCCAATACCGTGCTGGCCTCGGGAGTCGGAATCCAGGTGCGGCAAGCTGAAGGAGCTGCATATCGCCAGCGCGTGATCGCGAATGTGGTGGCCGCCGGCATGCCCTTGCAGGGCGGCGAGACCACACACAACGTCAGCCTGCCCTATAAGGCCGATGCATTGAATGCCGCCCTTCCTAAACTAACCGCGCGTTTGCTGGAAGATCAGCCGACGCCCCGCCTGCCGGATGCGCTGATGCGCGAACTGGCGACCTATCCTGACTGGCAGGCCGATTCCCGCCCGGGGCCGGCGCTCGCCCCCAACTTGCGGCGAAACCTGGAGAACGTTCAGCCATGAGTCTGAGCACTGGGGTGGTGGCATTGAGTCTGCTTGTTGTGGCTGGTCACGTTGGCGTACATCGCGTTTACTTCAACGCGGCCTGCTGGCGTTGGATTTTTGTGCGTTGCTGCAGTAGAGGCCGTTGACCTTGGTGCGTCGTCGCGGCATGGTGGGTTAGGTCAGGAAGCAGTGAAAAATATCATTTAGTTTCTAGCGGCCACTACGCTTGTCTTCACTTTACGACTCCTTGGATGGGTATCGATATGAGCAGGCCTGGCAACAATAAGGAACGCCCATACAAGTACCTGGTTGTGTTGGCCGTGCTCATTTCCTATGGGTCTTTGTATCCATTCGATTTCTCGGTAGCACCGCCTGGGGCTTTGGGGCGCCTATTTTCCGAGGCCGATTTTGGCGGCTCACGGGGTGATGTGTTTGGCAATATCGGGTTGTTCGTACCGTGGGGAGTGGCCGGAATGTTCACAATTGCGCCGCGATTCGGCATGGCGCGTGCGCTTGCCCTGACTTTTGCAATCGGTTTTGTGATTGCTTTCAGTCTTCAGGTTGCCCAAATCTGGATTCCTTCCAGAACCTCGGCGTTGAATGACGTCTTCTGGAATATGGTTGGCTGTTCTGTGGGTGCTTTAGTTGGCCATCGATTGCTCACCCACCACCATAAGCTTTCCGATGTCTTGAACCTCCAACGAACTAGCAGCTATGTTTTGGCGGCATGGATTGTTGTGGAATGGCTGCCCCTGATACCCAGCCTTGACTTCCAACTGGTTAAAGATAACGTGAAGGATTTGCTTGCTTTCGAGTCAATCTCATTCAGTCTCGTCTTTGAGCGAGCTGCGATAACACTCCTCATCGGGGAGCTGCTCAATCGAATTTTCAAGCCATCCGACTCGCTAATATTGCTGCCTTTGCTCGTGGCGGCAGTGATATTAGGGAAGCTTTTCCTAATCGACGTGCAACTAAGCACATCAATGATATTAGGCTTTGCCCTTGGCGTATTGGGCTGGTGGGCCCTTTTGAAATTTTCGTCTGATCACCGCACGGCCACGATAGTCGTTGCGCTGTTGCTAGCCTATTCAATGCGGGCACTCGAACCCTTCAACCTGAAGGAAGTGCCATCTTATTTTGGCTGGCTTCCGTTTGAGGGCCTTCTTGAAGGCTCAATGCTTGTCAATATTCGAACACTTGGCAGCAACCTGCTGCTATTCGTAGGCGTACTTTTCTTGTTGCGCTCTGCAGGATCGAACATCAGAGCAGCCAGCGTCGTGATCGCACTATGGGTTATGAGCATAGAACTCGTTCAGCTTTTTATCACTGGGAGATCTGGCAGCATTACTGAACCCATGCTTGTGCTGATATGCGGGAAATTGATTAACGAGCTCGATTTCTCCAGCAAAGTCTTGACGTTTGAAAACAGGCCCACACATAGCATCGAAGAGCGGACCGCTTTAAAGGGCGAAAAAACCTCAGAGTTTGCCTGGCACAGGGCCGCCATTCAAACAGCCATCTCGGTTTTAGTAGTCGTGGCCGGCTTGAAAGTTCTGCTTGAGCTGCCTGAAATTCCTTATAACGTGAAAGAGCTCTTCAGGGCTGATGGCAGTGTTCTGGCATTGGCGGCATTTGCGTTAAGTTTGTTATGGATTGGTACGGGCTCTGTTTGGTTGGGGCAGCGTCTGATGCAATCGCGTTCACCGGGCACACGGCTCTTCCCTCTGACGATAGTTGTTAGCCTGATAAGTTTGGCTTTGCTTTGGTTGGGGGTTACCAGCGAAAGCGTAAGTGACATTGTTGGCGCATCAAACCGGTTCTGGTTTGTGACAAACAAAAACGTATGGGGCGACTTCTGGCGTGAGGTTTTTCTTTACTTTGATGCGCCAGATGCAATTGGCTTTCTCGAAACGTGCGTGCGCTACTGGGCTCTGTATACCCCTCTGATTATTTTTCTCGCCCTGATTGTTTATTTTTGGAATCCTGGAAAAAGGCAACAGCCCACGAAATTCACAACTTCAGGATTGGTTTTGGTTGCCTTTTTGATTCTCTGGCTATGCAAGGCAATAGCTTTTGATTGGAGCTCAACCGATAATCTCAACGAATTGATTGCCCAGGAGGGAAAGTGGGGATGGGGTGGGGGCGGCTATCTTTACGGACTGATGCTTCTGCTTTGCATGAATGCAGTGCTCCTTGGGGAGCTGTCGATTGCCAATACCCGCAGTCTGATAGCAGCAGTCTTTCTTTCACTATTGGCGATTCCACTTGGATGGTGGCTGATCAATCAGGGGCTGGAGCAGCATATTGTTAAATACGATGCTGTTTTCCCTGGCGTCCAGTTCCTTATTGGCCCCGACCGCAACAATTTGCTGAGCCAGAGCGAGTTGTTGATTCGGTGGAGTCTCGTCCAAATCGCCGGGGTTTTGATTCTTGCCTGGGGCGTTCGGATCGGTAAAGATGCTTTCCTTGTTTCAAACCGATCAAGCCGCGAGCTGAAATGAGCAAATCCATGAAATTTCCTCTTAGTGCTGCCGCGCAGCGCTACACTTCGCAGCCGTTGATTTTTATCGGTTGCAGGCTGCTTCGTGTGTGTGTCATCGTGGTGCCTGGAGTCTTGCAATGGCCGTACTTCAGCGTCGCTCAACGACGCCCAGCCCATGTCACGCATTGATGTTTTCAACGGCGATGCCGACGGCATCTGCGCATTGCACCAATTACGCCTGT
>CAZLOC010000493.1:0-3035 GCA_964560935.1 uncultured Anaerolineaceae bacterium
CGCTTTGCTCAGGGTGACATAATTCATGTGTCCCTAGAATCAGGCACTCCCCAAAATAGTTGATAAGTTCGTGTAAAGAAAGGAACTTTTTGCTTTAACGCTCGTACTCTATTTTTCTTTACACAATCTTTACATGCGCTTTAGAACTCCTTTCAACAACTTTGGCACAATAAGATACGGAATTCTCTATGACAAATGTAAAAATTCTTGTGATCGATGACGAACCAAACATCGTCAACCTGGTGACTGCCTACTTGAAGCCGGAGGGTTACGAAGTCTATACAGCGGATGATGGCTTGCAAGGTTTGAAGGCTGCGCGTGCGTTCAAGCCGGATCTGATCGTTTTGGACGTGATGCTTCCGGGAATTGACGGTATCGAAGTGCTGACCCGCCTGCGACGCGAATCGAACGTCTACGTTATTCTGCTGACCGCCAAAACCGAAGAGACGGATCGGGTCATTGGCCTGTCCGTCGGCGCGGACGATTACGTTATCAAACCATTCAGCCCACGTGAGTTGACTGCCCGTATCAAAGCCGCCCTACGCCGCCTCAAAAGCGATGCGCCCACAGGTGGAGATATCCTGGCTTACAAACATGTCCGCATAGACATCGCCGCGCGCCAGGTCACCGTAGACGACAGCCCGATTGATTTGACGGCTATCGAATTCGACCTGCTCAAAACACTGGCTGAGAACCGCGGACGCGTATTAACGCGGGAACAATTGCTGGAAAAGATTTGGGGCGGCTCGTATTACGGGGAAATGCGCGTTGTGGATGTCCATCTGGGCCACGTCCGCAAAAAACTGGGGCGCGATGATCTGATCGCCACCGTCCGCGGGGTAGGCTATCGTTTTGAGGATGAAGTGCAATGATCAACTATTTCCGCCAGCATTTGGGGATGAAGCTATTCCTATCCTATCTGGCTGTCATCCTGGTTGGAGCGCTTGTACTCGGTATTGCAACCAGGTTCACAACACCAACCGCGTTCAACCGCCATTTGGGCATGATGGAGCAGATGGGTGATAACGGCGGGGTGATGGGGATGATGACAGGCGAAACCGATAGCAAACCAGGATTGAGACGCGGGCAGGGAAGCGGCTATGCCAGCGAGTTGTATATCAGCTTCCAGGAATCCTTCAGCGAAGCCTTGACATGGGCAGCGCTTGCCGCTGGGGTCGCTGCGCTGGCGGTCAGTCTGTTCCTGAGCCAACGCGTGGTTACGCCGGTGCGCGCCATGATGTCTGCCAGCCAACGTATTGCCGCAGGGCACTACGACGAACGCGTTCAAGATCGTGGCGCTGATGAACTTGGTCAACTGGCGCAAAGTTTCAACCAGATGGCCGCAAAACTACAGCAAGTTGAAAGCATGCGGCGTCAACTCATCGGCGACGTGGCGCATGAACTGCGCACCCCACTGACTGCGATCAAAGGCTCGATGGAGGGCTTGATGGATGGCGTGCTGCCCGCCTCAACGGAGACCTATCACCAGATACATCAAGAGGCCGATCGCCTGAACCGCCTGGTGGACGATCTGCAAGAACTCAGCCGTGTAGAGGCTGGCGCATATGAAATGGATTTACACGCAGTGAAATTATCTGCTCTAGTCAAGACAGTCGTGAAGAGGCTGGGTGGTCAATTCGAAGAGAAAAATGTCGAGCTCACAGTCGATTTGCCCTCGGACCTGCCGCACGTCCAGGTGGATGGCGACCGCATCATACAGGTATTGACAAACTTGATTTCCAACGCGCTGCGCTACACGCCCGCGGGCGGCAAGGTGACCCTGCACGCCTCCCGGCAAGGCAGTCATGTTCACGTCATAATCAAAGATACCGGTATTGGCATCCTGCCGGAGCATTTGGCGCATATCTTCACCCGCTTCTACCGCGTCGATAAATCGCGTTCGCGCCAGGCGGGCGGCAGCGGCATTGGCCTGACTATCGCCAAGTACCTGGTCGAGGCGCATGACGGCCGCATCTGGGTTGAAAGTGAGGGGCAGGGTCAGGGCAGCACGTTTACGTTTACACTGCCCGTGGCAGAGTAGCCTGGATTATTTACGGCGCAGCCAGAAAATCCAGTAACAATTGAGTGTAAGCCTCGGCTTCATTCAGGTAGGGGAAATGTCCCACACCGGATAATGTCTGCACCACAGCCGAGGGGTAAGTCGCCTTCAACTGCTCGCGCAGAACTTTTTCCACCAGGGGGTCATTATCCGCTTCGATGATCATGACCGGAACATCCAATGCAGCAACATCGGGCGCGGCAAATGGTTCAACCACGCAGCGAAAACGCCCCAGCACTTGCGCCTTGCTCATGCGCCCATGCGTCTGTTCCAATCCAAACGCCAGCACCAACTCGGAATAACCCGAAGCGGGATATACGCTCTCGCGAATACTGCCACTCAATACATTCATCACCAGCCATTCAGGCAAATAGGGCAATAGTGCGCCAATCGTTTTGTTCTTCTCAGCAATGATGTCATTCGGCGGGAAGGTATTGGCGAAGACCGCGCTCAGGATTTTATCGGGGTGACGGGCGACCAGGTACTGGGCAAAATAACCACCCAGCGAACTGCCCACTACGTGGAACTGTCCCACCCCTTCCGCGTCAAGGATCGCCATCACGGCCTGCTCCATCTCCCCCAGGCTGTCCACCGCCGGATAGGTGACCGAGACCACCCGATACTCGCCTTGCAAAGCCTCCATCGGTTGCCACCAGATGTCGTAGGCGCCGGTCATACCGTGCAGGAAGAGGATTGTCTCGGGACCCTCTCCGAGCGAGACGTAGTCCCATTTCACGCCGCGCAGTTCCAGGGTCCGAACAGGATGCGCTCCCCGAAAGGCCATCAGCGAGTTGACCGTATCGGCATCCACCTTGGCATATAGCCCATCGAATGATTCTCGCGGCGCAGGGTAGAGATATACACCTGAAATGACGACGAGCAATATGACAGGGACAAGCCATGTTCGCTTCTTCTTCATTTAGCCCTCTTTACGTATCTTTTCAATAAATCGGGGTGTGGGGTGTTGTGGACGGGC
>CAZLOC010000494.1:0-3027 GCA_964560935.1 uncultured Anaerolineaceae bacterium
AGGAAAAACTCCTTTCTCTTGGCACTTACCCAGAGGTGGGCTTGAAAGATGCTCGGGATCGACGAGATGCTGCCCGCAAGTTGCTCGCAGACGGCACTGACCCTGGGGAACATCGCAAGGAAGCAAAGCACGCCCGATTAACAGCTCAAACCAACTCATTCGAGGCCGTGGCGCGTGAGTGGCATGCCATGAAGCTGAAAAAGAAGTGGACGCAATCCACAGCCGACAAGACCATGACCCAACTGGAAGCCTACGTTTTTCCGCAGATTGGGAGCCATCCAATTGCTAACCTGAAGGCGCCACAAATATTGGCGATGCTCCGGAAAGTGGAAGCACGTGGCATTGCCTACACCGCTGTTAGATTGCGAGAGGTGTGTGGACAGATATTTCGATACGGTGTCGCCACCGGCAGGGCAGAGGACAATCCTGCTGCGCACTTGGTCGGAGCAATGCATAAACCCGAAGTAAGCCACCGGCCAGCAATCACCGACCGACGCGAATTTGGCGCATTCCTACGCGATCTGCGCGTTGCAACTGGCTATGATCCTGTCACGCGACACGCCTGTTACTTTGCCATGCTCACATTCGTTCGAGCTCAGGAATTCCGCTATGCCAAGTGGCAGGAGATTGATTGGCAGGCCAAGGAGTGGAAGGTGCCCGCCAAAAGAATGAAAACCGGTAAAGAGTTGCCCTCGCATACTGTTCCGCTGTCGTCCCAAGCGCTCGCGCTACTCAGTGAGTTACAGGATCTAACAGGGCACACTCAGTACCTTTTTCCAAAAGTTAAGGGGTACGGTGATGCCGAAGTTATCTCCGAGAACACTGTCGGAAAGATGCTGAACAAGATGGGGTATCAAGGGCGCCAGTGTGTGCATGGGTTCAGGGCTTCGGCACGCTCGATATTGAGCGAACAGGGTTGGAGCCGCGAGGCGATGGAACGCCAGTTAGATCACAAGGAAACGGATAGCACCGTAGCGGCCTATGCCCGATCCGAGCACCTACCCGAACGACGCAAGATGATGCAGGCGTGGGCCGATACCTGCGATACGCTGGAGGCTGGCGCGGAAGTAATACCTCTGCACCGAAACGTATAAAGGTTTGCCGTGCCTAGCCCGATGGGGCGAAAACCGGGACACCCTTACCCGGCTGGCGTGGCACCCAATCAAGGGCGGCGCGAGAGGGCGCGACAATGGCGACAAAAGCCATTAAATGGAGTGACGTGCGCACAGGAGATTTCACCAGGCTTATCGATCTGGTTTCGGACATGACTTTGGACAAGGTCTTTTATCCGGTACCGGAGGAAAAGTCCGGAATGGGCCTGTTCGGAAATCTAGCTGGGCATTACAGCCACCCGCTACACCCAAACTTCAAGCCACCCATGCGACAGGTAGGCGGTGGGCTGCTATCAGGCGAGTCGCTGAGATTTGAACCTGAATTCATTGACTATGACGGAGAACGAGCCAGGCAAACGGGGCGCATCGCCGAGCACTGGAAGGCAATCAAATCGAACAATGTTTTTCAGCTATTGAATGCAGATGCCAATTTCAAAAAGGCTATTGTTGTCTTTCAGGCAAAACGTGCAGCCGCTAAAGAGGGCAATCAATATGCGCATGTCATGTAACGCGCGCCAATGTATTCTGAATCAATAATTCGTACTGTTCTGTCAATTGGTGGTGCAAGGTACTGACAAGAGTGAGTTAGAACCATTTCTCCCGTCAAGAGATGAAATCCGTCGTGGTGCGGATTCCTTGAGGATGAAAGCTCAAGAATCGCTTCTTCTACAGGTTGCCTTGTCGGCATTTGAAGCGTTGATCTTAGTGGAAAGGCGGGGATATCGAGTAGATCGCGATAAACGACAAGACCCACCCCAGAGAAATCGTTTTGAGCGTGGTCACGAACGTAAACTAGCAATTTAGAAAGGCGGGAAATGAGGGTCATGTCGAGAGCGTATTTGATAAGACCTGTCTACGGCGTGAAAGGCTACGAAGTTTTGTGTAGGACGGGCGCGGTGGGTTCCGCTGAGGATACTGCAGGTTGAGTACGTTCATACCCCCGGATGAGTTCTGACCACATCCTGTCCGTCACCTTGCGAGCGCCGCGTCAAAGCTGAGACCAGTCCTAGACCGGCCAAGAGCAATGCGTAGGTGGACGGCTCAGGCACCGGGCTGGCATCTAGTACCCCACTCAGGGCAAAGGAGGTGGGGTTCCCCGTGGTGGGGCCTTGGTTTTCAATTGTCACTTGGAACCGGTTGAGTCCATCAACGAAAAACGCCCGGTCATCGATATAGAAAGCAGTCGCTACGGCGAACTCCTCGCATCCCGTGGATGAGCAGGAGCCCCCCGACACGTTGGGGCCAACGAAGGCCACGTTTCCATTAAGCAGTATGTTTATCAATCGGTTGTCAGCGGCGTACAGGCCGCTTATCGACAGCCCTACTAACGTGCCTAGATCAAGCGTGAATTGGGTTTCGTAGGTGTAATAACCCCACGGTGCATCGACGTTTGTCGCCGAAGAGGCGCTAATCCACCGGGCGCCCGATTCAAGGTTGGCAAAATGCGTCCGCGAAGGTCTTACCACGGTAGCGGTCGTCAAAACCACGCCGTCAGGGGCCGCGATAACGTCCCATTGGTCATCCAGACTGCCAAAGGAAGTCAACGTGCCGTCGAGGTTGGCGCCGGTGGAGAGATCGAATATGGGGGCCCCAGTGGCGACACCGCAGGAAATGCCCAATAACAGTGTCGTCGCAATCCTGCTCGAACGTCGGATGCGATCCATCTTCTGCCCCCTGAGTAATTAGTATTCGGAGAAGTTATAACAATCCGGGGCAATCCACCAGACATTAGTGGACTCATGCGCCCCCAACCCCGTTGAACCAGGTTAATGGGGGTAACAATGGGGGTAACTCAAGCGATTAGAATGCTGGAAACTTTATTGCAAGCCGCATTCAGGACTATGTTCGATTCGTCTTCGGCACCTTTATCTTTTGTCCCATTTCACCGGGCGGCAGCTTGGCATCAGCCGATGCG
>CAZLOC010000495.1:0-3024 GCA_964560935.1 uncultured Anaerolineaceae bacterium
TCAGAACGCAGCGTCTCATCGAGAACTTGAAAAACGCGTTGGGGAACTGACCGCAAGACTCGAGAACTCCATCTCCCCAAAAAACTGGCACGTGACATATATTTCAAGGTAAAATCGGGCAATTGGAGTCCGATTTATGACCTTAGAAAATTACCTACAAGAAGCAGGCGCGCTGGCCACCCTTTCCGGCATTCTGGCTGGCTTCGCCTTTTCAGCCGTCGTTCAATTTTTAACGACAGAGAGACAAGGCAGGCTATATACCGCGTTGATCGTTGTATTTTCTCTCTCGACATTGATGTTTCTGTTTTCGCTGATAACCTTTGTGTTAGGCTTTGCAACAGCCGCCGAATTGAACGATATCCCGCCCGAAAGCCTGGACTGGATAGGTTTGTATTCTTTCCTTGTCTTGATCGGCGCGCTGTATCTCTTTCTGGCCGGGATAGGCATGGCTGGCTGGATTCGTTCCAGGGCAGCCGGGATTGCCACGACAATTTTCTCTGTCATCACCATGTGCCTGACCACCTGGGTAATCTTCTCGGCTATTGCGGTTTTTATGGAATAGTCGAGGTTTATGTTACACGCAAAAATTCGGCGGCGACCGACTGGTCGCCGCTTTTTCTTACCGAATTTTGAACATCTGGGTCAGTTTCATTGCCAGGTTCAGGTCGCCAGCCAGCTTGAGCTTGCCCTGCATAAAAGCTTGCATCCCGTCGAGCTCGCCCGTGAATATCTTGACGTAATCGCTGGAGTCGGCGGTCAGGGTCATCTTGGGGGCTTCGTGCTCGCCCTGTTTGACATCCACCTTGCCGTCCTTGATGACGGCGTACCAGTCCCCGGCTTCGGCGCCGGTGAACTTGAACTGGATGACAGCATCCAATCCGGGAGCCTTTTCCGGGATGAACGCACCGGGCATCTTGGACATCAGGTCTGCTACTGTGAGAGGCATCTTGTTTTCTCCTTTTTAACCCTCACCCCTTGCCCCTCTCCCTGTGGGAGAGGGGGTGGGGTGAGGGGAATTTACTGCAAATTCTCGAACACTGCGGCCGCGCCCATGCCACCCCCAATGCACATGGACACCATGCCGTATTTGTTCTTGCGACGGCCCATCTCGTAGATCAACTGTGTGGTTAGCTTCGCGCCGGTACAGCCCAGCGGATGCCCGAGCGCGATCGCGCCGCCATTGACATTGGTGATCTCTTCGTTGAGGTCTAGCTCACGAATGACAGCCAGCGACTGGGCTGCAAAGGCTTCGTTCAACTCGATCAACTCGATATCTTCGAGCTTCATCCCGGCCTTCTTCAAGACCTTCGGGATAGCCGCCACCGGGCCAATTCCCATGAGTTCGGGGGGGACGCCGCCCACCGCAAAATGGACAAAGCGTGCTATCGGCTTGAGTCCCAGTTGGGCAGCTCGTTCGGCGGACATGATTACCACGCCCGCTGCGCCGTCGGACATTTGCGAGGAGTTACCCGCTGTCGCTGTGCCGCCTTCCTTGAAGGCAGGCCGCAGTTTAGCAAGGCCTTCCATGGTCGAATCTCCACGTGGACCTTCATCGCGCTTCACGGTGAACTGTCTTTTCTCAGCCTTACCATCCACGTACTCAACAACTTCCACGTCAATCGGGACCAACTCGGGATCGAACAGCCCGCTCTCTACGGCTTTGGCCGCTTTCTGGTTGCTGGCAAGCGCAAAGGCATCCTGGTCTTCGCGGTTGATTTCGTACTTCATGGCTACGTTTTCGGCGGTCAAGCCCATGTTGGTGAAGTAATGCGGGTACTCCGAAGCAATCACGGGATTGGGTGAGAACTTGTAGCCCGTCATTGGCACCATCGTCATCGACTCGGTGCCGCCCGCAATGGCGATGTCGATGTCACCCGATTGGATGGCATAGGCCGCGTGGGCAATGGCCTGCACGCCCGATGAGCAAAATCGGTTGATCGTCTCGGCAGGAACCGAAGCCGGCAATCCCGCGCTCAAGGCGACCATGCGCGCCATGTTCATGCCCTGCTCGCCCTCGGGGAACGCGCAGCCGATGACCACATCTTCGACTTCCACAGGGTCGACTTCCGGCGTCCGCTTGAGTAATTCTTTGATGACGGCAATAGCCAGGTCGTCGGGGCGAACCGTCGCAAGTCCTCCACGTTTGGCCTTCCCAATGGGAGTCCGTACCGCGTTTACAATCACAGCTTCTCGTGTCATGTCATACCTCCTAGTTCCGCAGCGGCTTGCCGGTGTTCAGCAAAGCCCACATGCGCTCCTGGGTCTTCCCTTCGCCGCACAGGGACAGGAAGGCCTCGCGCTCCAGGTCAAGGATATATTGCTCGCTGACCCAGGTCGGTTTGCTCAGTTCGCCGCCTGCCAGAACATGCGCCAGCTTGCTGGCAATGATCTGCTCGTACTCGGTGATGTAACCACCTTGGGCAAACATCCAGGCGCCGACCAGCAGCGCGCCGCGCATATCGCGCCCAGTGGCATAGATCATCTCGGGTGCAGGCGGAGCGTAACCGGCATTCACCATGTGCAGCACTTCCTTCTTGGCTTCAGTCAGCAAGTGGTCGCGATTAAGCACGATGCGGTCCTGCAAGCCAAAGATGCCCATCTCGCGGGCCTCCCAGGCGCTGGTCGCCACCTTGGCCTGCCCAATTTGCAGGAAAGCGCGCTGTAGGAAGGGCAAGACCTCGGCATCCTGTGTGCGCATGGCTGGATTGATGACCCGGCGCATGATCTCTTTCGTACCACCGCCTGCCGGGATGACCCCCGCACCCAGTTCCACCAGGCCAATGTAAGTTTCAGCCGCGGCCACCACGCGCGAAGCGTGCATCGAGACTTCGCAACCGCCGCCCAGCGCCAGCCCGGCCGGCGCGATCACCACCGGCTTGGGGAAATAGCGCATGTTCATGTTCATGTTCTGCAGTTTCTTGACGGCTCCTTCGAGCGTCTCCCACATGCCTTGCTGGGCTGCAACTACCACCATAAACAGGTTCGCGCCCGCGCTGAAGTTATCGGCTTCACTGCCGATGACCA
>CAZLOC010000496.1:0-3018 GCA_964560935.1 uncultured Anaerolineaceae bacterium
GTGTGAGCGTGGTGCGTGTGCGCTACTTTGCCATCATCTTGGGTGGAACCCTTTCTGGGCTTGCGGGAGCATCGCTGTCCATCGCGTTGTTGAACGTTTTCCAACAGAACATGACCAATGGACTTGGTTTTATCGCGGTAGCCTTGGTATACTTCGGCGCATGGCGCCCGGTTGGTGTTTTGGCCGGTGCACTGTTGTTCAGCATGGTTAATTCTCTACAATTATGGATCCAGGTATTGGGCATTCCCGTCCCTTCGGAAATTGCGGTGATGATGCCTTACGTGCTCACGATCCTGGTTTTGGTCGCGACTGTTTCAAAGGTTCGCGCTCCGTCTGCTTTGACGAGGCCTTTTGAACGGGAAGATTGACATTGTAAAGGAGGTGCATGTAAGAAGTAATTTCAAATGTCCACGCTTATTCGAAATTGATTATCCAATACTTTTAATAAGGAGATGAGAAAATGAAGAAGCTCGTTTGGTTATTGACTCTTGTTATGGCCCTCTCGCTTGTACTGAGCGCGTGCGGAGCAAACGCCACTTCAACTCCCGCAGCAAAATTCCGGGTGGCTGTTATTTTGCCCAGTGCCAAGAATGACTTGGCTTTCAGCCAGAGCATGTACGATGGCCTGGTTGCCATTCAGGAAGACATGGGCGCCGACAAGTTCGAGTTTGTGTATTCTGAAGGCATGTTTGTAGTGGACGATGCCGCCGCAGCCATTCGCGACTATGCTACCCAGGGTTATAACTTGGTGATTGCACATGGTTCGCAGTACGGCTCCTCCCTGCAGGAAATTGCCCCCGATTTCCCCACCACCAGCTTCGCCTGGGGTACCACGGTGGATACCTTTGGCCAGCCCAACATCTTTGCTTATGAATCGGCCTCCCAGGAAGGCGGCTATGTCAACGGCGTGCTTGCGGCAACTCTTTCCAAAAGCAAAATCATTGGTATCGTAGCTCCGATCGAGACTGGTGATGCGAAACTCTATGTGGAAGGATTCAAGCAAGGTGTAGCTGCGACTGATCCTGCTGTCCAGGTGAACGTGAATTACATCGGTTCCTTCTCGGACGTCGCACTGGCATCTGAAGCTGCGACAACTCACATCGCGGCAGGTGCAGACATCCTGACCGTGACAGCCCAGATGGTTGTTGGTGCAATCGGCAAAGCCAAAGAGAACAATGTTCTCTGGTTCGCGAGCGACGCTAATCAAGCCTCGCTGGCCCCCTCCATCGTGGTTGACAGCCAGGTCTATCACTGGGAAGTCATCCTTAAGGATATGATCAGCCTCATTCAGGCTGGCACTCTTGGTGGCAGGTCCTTCCAAATCAACCTTGCAAACGGCGGCGAAGTCATCGAGTTTAACCCAGAGTACGCGCTTCCAGCCGATGCCAAGACGCTTGCGGAAACCACAATTCAAGGGATCATTAACGGCTCTACCACGATCACCGTGCCGTAAACCGGATTTCTTGATTTGAAGGAGATTTTGGGAGTCTCCGAGCGGAGACTCCCAAAGGTCCAGATGACGCGATGACTAATTCAACCGACTTCCCCTCTGGCAAACCCACCATCGATTACCTTGAGATGCGCGGCATTACCAAACGCTTCACAGGCGTACTCGCCAACGATAAGGTCGACTTCGATGTCAGGTCCGGCGAAGTCCATGCCCTGCTGGGCGAAAATGGCGCAGGTAAGAGTACCTTGATGAAAATCCTGTACGGCTTGTACCATCCAGATGAAGGTGAAATTCTTGTAAACGGGAAACAAGTCAGCATTGCATCGCCCAATGATTCCATCAACCTTGGCATTGGTATGATCCACCAGCATTTCATGCTTGTGTCGTCGTTGACAGTTGCCGAAAACGTTGCGCTCGGATTGACATCCTCGCGTGGACCGCTCACCGATCTCGACCGCGTCTCCAAACGAATATTGGAATTAGCCGATATCTACAGCCTGAAGATTGATCCCTCTGCCTACATCTGGCAACTTTCGGTTGGACAGCAACAACGCGTGGAAATTATCAAAGCCCTTTATCGCGGCGCAGCCCTGCTCATTCTCGACGAACCAACCGCGGTCCTTACCCCACAGGAAGTGGATGAGTTATTTGTCATTATGAATCAGATGGTAAACGACGGCCATGCGCTGATTTTTATCTCGCATAAACTTCACGAAGTGGTTGAGATTAGCAACCGTGTGACCGTCCTGCGCGATGGCCACAAGATCGGTACGCGCCCTACATCAGAAGTCACAAAACAAGCGCTTGCCAATTGGATGGTCGGGCGTGAAATAACCTTCGCTCCAGATCGGGGCCACATGGAAATCGGTGAGGTCCGTCTTCAACTCAATCACGTTTCCTGCGGCAGCGACCGTGGCACACCAGGTCTGCGTGATATCAGTCTTGAAATCCACTCTGGTGAAATACTCGGGATTGCAGGTGTCTCCGGCAACGGTCAAGGCGAATTGGCCGAAACCATTACGGGGTTGAGAAAAATAACAGACGGAAAGATCTTTCTGGAAGGGAACGATGTCACCAACCTCGCTCCTGCTGAACTAACCGATCGAATGCTATCATATATTCCCGAAGAGCGCCTGCGCGATGGAATGATCAAGGATTTCACCGTCGCTGAAAACATGATCCTGCGCGAGCATCATAAAATGCCTTATTCGCGTTATGGTTTCCTTCACCTGCGCGAGATCTCCCGTCGCACGGATGAGTTGATTGCAAAATTTAATGTAAAGACCCCTTCGCGGGATACCCATGCCAAGAATCTATCAGGTGGAAACATCCAGAAGGTTGTGCTCGCCCGTGAACTCTCACGCAACCCACGCATTATCGTTGCTGCGCAACCCACGCGTGGGCTCGATATCGGGGCGACTGAATACGTCCGCGAACAATTGTTAGTTGAACGCAGCAAAGGGGTCGCAATCTTGCTTATTTCGGAAGATCTTGATGAAATCCTCGCCCTTTCGGATTGCATTGCGGTCATCTATGAAGGCCAGCTCATGGACATTGTCTCCCGTGAA
>CAZLOC010000497.1:0-3011 GCA_964560935.1 uncultured Anaerolineaceae bacterium
GGCGAATGGGGCTTTCAGGGGCACGTCGTCTCGGATTGCGGCGCACTGGCGGATTTCCATAACCACCATAAGGTCACCAAAGATGCAGCCGAATCTGCTGCTCTGGCGCTGCAATACGGCTGCGACCTGGGATGCGATGTTGTCTTTTATGAAATCCCTGAAGCCATCAAACGCGACTTGATCAGCGAGGCAGATGTAGACCGTTCCCTGGAACGTACGCTTCGTACACGCTTCAAGCTTGGCATGTTCGACCCGCCGGAAGATGTGCCGTTCACCTCGATCTCAACGGATGTGGTCGCCTGCAAGGAGCACCGTGATTTGGCCTATCGCGCCGCAACGGAATCCGTGGTGCTGCTCAAGAATAAGGATAAGATCCTGCCGATCAAACCCACCACAAAGAAAATCTTCGTCACTGGCCCCACCGCTACCAGCATGGAAGTGCTGCTGGGCAACTACTATGGTTTCAACAACCAGATGACCACGCTGCTTGAGGGCCTTACCGGGCGCATCCCCGAAGGCATGGGCATGGAATATCATCCAGGGGCGCTGCTAAAGCATCCCAGAGAGATCAGGGAAACCTGGGCACCATATATGGCCCAATCCGCAGACCTGACGATCGCCTGTGTGGGATTTTCCTCGTTCTTGGAAGGTGAGGAGGGCGAATCACTGCTCACGTCCCTCAATGGTGACCGTGAAAATATCTCTCTCCCCGCCAGCCAGGTAGAATACATCAAAGAACTTGCCATTCACGGGGCCAAGATCGTTTTGGTAGTCACCGGCGGAAGTCCCGTCGCATTGGGCGAAGTCGAAGATCTGGTAAAAGCCATCATTTTCGTCTGGTACCCGGGCATGGAGGGTGGCAAGGCCGTAGCGAATGTGCTCTTCGGTGATATTTCACCATCAGGCAAATTGCCCTTGACTTTCCCCAAATCGCTGGATCAACTCCCCCCCTTTGATAATTACAGCATGGAGGGCCGCACCTACCGTTACATGACTGATGAGCCGCTTTATCCCTTCGGCTTTGGTTTGAGCTACAGTACTTTTGAATATGTAGACTCGACTTTGGAGAAGTCTGAAATAACAGCCGGGGATAATCTGGAAGTGAGCGTCACCGTTCGGAACACCGGCGATCGGACCGCGACCGAAGTTGTCCAGTATTACCTGAGCGACCTCGAGGCTTCGACCATTGTTCCCTTATACCATCTGATAGGCTTTGACCGCGTGATTCTTGAACCGGGTGAGAGCCGCACGCTGAAATTCACCCTGACGCCGGAAATGATGTCCTTCTTCGATGACGCGGGCAAGCTGACGCTTGAGCCCGGCGAGTTTCGCCTGGAAGTGGGCAGTTGTTCACCCGGAAGGCGCGGTCAGGAACTGGGTTCGCCCACGCCTGTGACCACGGTTTTCCGTGTTATAAGTAGCTAGACAAGAAACACGATGACTTTTTCGCGCAAGCATGTTGCTGTAGACAAGAAGAGAAAGCGCTGGGCTTACCCTGCGAGGTAATTCGTGATCATTCAAGACGCAGGAGGTAAATATGGACTTCGTCACTGTTACTTTTGATAACGACCTGGCAGACAAATTGATTCGTAATAAAATAGATGGATTTGCCAGGGAAAGCGGGGAAGCTATCAACATCCACCAATACGATTGGGAAACTATCCGGCGTGAACTTGTCAATGTAGGAATTTACAAACAAGGCGCCGATGTAGCAGAAATTGGATCTACCTGGCTTGAAAGTTTTGTGGCAATGGATGCTTTAATCCCGTTTGATCAAAAGGCTATTGACCGGCTTGGAGGAAAGCAAGCCTATTTCCCCGCCATTTGGCAGAATGTATCCCGCGCCCACGAACAGGAGATTTGGGGAGTGCCATTTCGTGCCGATGTCAGGCTCATTTTTTTCTGGAAAGACATGTTCGAAAGTGCAGGCATCGACCCAGAGAATTCATTCTCATCTACTGAAGCGATGAAGAATGCTTTGCATGTTCTCGCCGATAAAGGTGTCAAATCTCCCTGGGGAGTCCCCACTTCAAGAAGTCAAAACACAGTGTACAATGTCGCCAGTTGGATATGGGAATCAGGCGGACAATTCACTTCTCCAGATGGAAAGCGAGTTGAACTTACCTCACACTCAACATGGCGGGGTATTCGCAATTACTTTGAACTCTCTAAATACCTACCGCAAGAGAAGGATGTATACAGCGACGGCGATATATTAGAATTATTTGCGCGCCGCAAAATTGCCGCTACAATAACAGGGCCTTGGTTGCTAAATTATTTTCGAAATGCTAACCTGCCGGAATCCCTGATTGAACAAGTGGGGGTTGCACTTTCGCCTGGCCCAGCATTTGTGGGTGGATCAGTATTAGTTATATGGCGACATACCAGGCTACCCCGCAAAGCTTTTGAGCTGATAGAGCATTTATCCGATAAAGAATTCCAAATGGATTTTTGCAAATCGACTGGCCTTTTGCCAGTCCTTCAGGATTTATGGAATGAAGAATTTTTGAATACTAACGAGTATATGCCAATGTTCCTCAAAGGTATTCAAGAAGGGCGTGGTCTGCCACCTATTCCACTGTGGGGTATGATTGAAGAACGCTTAACGAACGCATTTGGCGCCATATGGGGTGATATATATTCAACCCCAAAGCCGATGAAGCCAGAAGCCATTGATGGCATTTTAGCAAAACACCTGGAACCGCTTGACGTGCGTTTAAATATGGCCTTAAGGGGATAACACAATATTTCATTGATGGATAAAAAATAGGGATCATTGGAAATAGAGTGATCTCGGTTGGGCAGAGACCTGACAAATGTCACATTGCCTACGTGACATTTGTCAGGCTTGAATTTTCCCTTAAAAAGTACATACTATATTTGTTTATCCATGCAACAAACTAACTCAAATTCCCCTTTTGTATCATGCTTCGACAACAGACAGCCGACCAAGAATCAGTACGCAAAGTAAACACATCGATCGTGCTTAATGTATTGAGACTGTACGCACC
>CAZLOC010000498.1:0-3001 GCA_964560935.1 uncultured Anaerolineaceae bacterium
TTCCCCGATGGCTGTCGGGCTTTGGTATCGTCGCGATCATCCTGATGATGGCGGCGTGCGTGTTGTCCTTGTTCAGCGGTAACCGTATTACCAGCTACATTCCCCTGGCGTTCCCCATTTTTTTGCAGGAAATGGTTCTTGCGGTATGGCTGATCGTCAAAGGATTCAATCCGTCTGCCATCGCCTCCCTTACTGCAAAAACAGCAACGAACGAACTGTTGAGCGCGGCATAGATCGGGAATATGGGGTTTCAGGGAGGGCCTCAGCTCTCCCTAAAACCATCCCCTCTCAGCACCATGATATTGCTCATGGAATAGACCTAAAAGCGGGCACAACACAATTCAAGGAGAAGGTAAATGTTAAAAAAAGGTTCAATGGTTCTTTCAATCTGGTGCGTCATCAATTTTGCGCTCGCCTTCATCATATTGAGCTATGTAATCGTTCTCAAACAGGACTCCCCCATTTTGCAAGTGGCTTCTTTTTCAGAGGCTGAAATTGCCAGCCTTAGCGCCAAGACCATTGCAGCGCTCAATTGTTTTACCGTCCTGTACAACTCTTGTTCACTGGTTGTTTCGGTGCTGACGTGGCCGCTCATCCGCAGAAACCTGATCGCCGGTCAAAAATCGGCTTTCTGGAGGTTGGTGTTTGCGATCGGCTTTATAGAAGTGATGGCATTTCTTGCTTCCTCATATATTGGGCATGGGCGCTGGCAGGTGAATGTTGTTCAGAGCATACTATACATTGTAGGTATTGGCCTGTGTGCGTATCCCATACTCAAGCCAAAAAGCAGACTGCATGTTCAGACAACAGGATAAGGAAGGGTACTCGCATGAAAGCCGTTATCTGCACAAAATACGGTTCACCGGATGTTCTTCAGCTCCAGGAGGTAGCAAAACCTTCTCCGAAGGATAATGAAGTCCTGATCAAAATTCATGCGGCATCCATAAATTCCCGTGACTGGCGTCTCATGCGAGCAAATCCGTTCTTTATCCGCCTGGTGCCGGGAGGCTTTCTGCAACCCAAAAACAAGATACTCGGGGCTGATGTGGCCGGGCGGGTTGAGGCGATTGGTAGGTACGTCAAGCAGTTCAAACCAGGTGATGATGTCTTTGGGTACTTACCAAGTGCAACCGGTCGTGGCACGTTTGCCGAGTACGTATGTGCCGAGGAAAATGCAATAACGCTGAAGCCTGCCAATCTAACGTTCGAGCAGGCTGCGGCTGTACCATTGGCGGCAATCACTGCCCTGCAGAGTCTACGAGACAAGGGAAACATTCAGCCCGGGCAAAAGGTGTTGATCCAGGGAGCTTCAGGTGGTGTGGGGACGTTTGCGGTCCAGATTGCCAAAGCGTTTGGAGCGGAAGTCACAGCGGTGTGCAGTACGAGAAATCTGGAAATGGCGCACTCGATCGGGGCAGAACATGTCATCGATTACCAGAAGGAAAATTTCACCCGAAATGGGCAGCACTATGACCTGATTCTGGCCGTGAATGGATATCATCCTGTTGCAGATTATATGCGTGCATTAAGTCCTGAGGGAATCTATGTTGTCGCCGGAGGCTCTATGCTTCAGCTCTTCAAAGCTGCACTTCAGGGACGACGGACTTCAAAGACAGGGAACCAGAAAACATTTGTCATGTCGCTGGTGCAAAGCCCAAAGGATTTGGCCTATATGAAAGAACTCCTTGAATCCGGAAAGGTCGTACCAGTTATCGATGGATGTTACCCGTTGAGTAAAGCTGATGAAGCTCTCAGGTATTTTGAAAAAGAACACGCTCAAGGAAAAGTCGTCATCACTGTGGAGCACAATGGCAGATGACAACCCACCCGCAGAAGTGAAGTTCGAGCGATAGCTCCAAAGTCAGTTATAGTTATTCGGTTAACAATTACCTCGCTGCCAAAATTGACTGGACGATAATGTTTTACACCAAGTTACGACTACGAAAGCTGCGGTCTAAACTTTTACCCGTACATAATCATTCCTCGGATTATCCTTGATCATAAGCGTGAAGATTTAGACTACCAACTTGGTATCTTCCTCACCCCATCATCAACTTCGGCCGGTATTGTAATGCTTCTGCCAGATGCACGGACTGGATCGCATCGCTCCCCACTAAATCCGCAATGGTTCGCGCCAATTTCAAGACACGATGATACCCCCGCGCCGACAGGTTCAACTGGCTCATCGCCGCCCGCACCAGACTATCCCCCGCTTCATCCAATTTGCAGAATTGCCGTACTTCCGCCACGCGCATATCGGAATTGCAGACGATGTCCGTCCCTTCGAAGCGGATGCGCTGCCGTTCTCGCGCCGCCTGCACCCGCTCCCGGATCGAGGCTGAACTCTCCCCCAGGCGGTCACTGCTCAATTTCTCGTAGTCCACGCGCGGGACTTCGACGTGGATGTCGATCCGATCGAGCATGGGACCGGAGATGCGTTTCTGGTATTTGGTCACAGCAGAATGGGCGCAGGTGCAAGGTTTTTGGGAGTCGTTGAACCAGCCGCAAGGGCAGGGGTGTACACAATCGGACATGTTTTTCGTGCTTGATGAAGGATAAACGCGTAATTTTGAAAGCATTTCTACCTTCTGCCACGCTATGGGGATAAACAACCCAACTTGATACTGTGGAGTATGTAAGATGCAGCCCTCAGTTGTCACATGGCATGCCTGAGCATAGACTACTGTACGAGCGGAAAACTGTCTTCTATAAAAATATCACTCACTTGTGTAGTATGATGAGGCAGAAAACGTGACTAAGCTTTTGTATAAACTTTTACAGGGCAGTCTAGCATTACAACGCAAAGTCCGGTGAGAGAGCAGCCAGCAATGGATTTTTATACCCGCACCAAGACAATCTATGTGAACCATGAATAACATCTTCGACGTTCAGACCCACGCTTCGGGTCCCGCGGGACGCCTGCCTCTCCAACCCGATTTTTTGAGAGACGCCCCCAGCGGACACATCTTCGGCTGGACGCAGGACGCGGCCATGGGATGGA
>CAZLOC010000499.1:0-2991 GCA_964560935.1 uncultured Anaerolineaceae bacterium
GGGTCTTTATCCCTACGGCATCATCGGATGGCCTTTCACTTCGGTCCGTTCAGTGACGTGTCCGGGCAGGTCATGGGCAGAGACGGTCACGCGCACATCCCAGACCTGACAGGTCTCGACCCCTGCGCCACCTTCACGTCGTCCTGCGCTCTCACGCGGATGGTGCCGCCACCACCACCGTCTGGTTGCCAGCCAGGTCCCAGGCTGTGGCTTCGATGGTCCCTTCCGCGCTGGAAGGGTACTCCCACCACTCGGGGTGGCGCGCAAGGTTCGGCTGCGTCGCCTGGCCCTGCTCCAGGACATTTCCATCTTGATCCATGACCTTCACCTGCACTTCCGCCACCAGCACGTTGTCAACAGCCGTCACCCGCACCCGTCCCTTTTTGCGCTCGATGCGCTGGATGACCGGCGGGTGTAACCAGTCCGAAAGCGCCACATTGTAAGCGTTCTTCATCGTCCCGCTGGCCAGCTCGGCGTAGATGGGCTGGGTCCCGGCCGCCTCGCGCGCGTAAGCCACCGCCTGCTTGAAACGGCTCTGGTGGTCCTTCTGTCCCTGGCTGAATTTGCGCTTGCTGAAGTCCGGTTTCTTGCACACCCTGGTGCTGCCATCCGCCATCTGGCGGAATACCAGGTTCCCCACACTGCCGCTCAATTCCTGCAAAACCGCATTCTTACGTACCTTCGCCATGTTTGCCTACTTTCTTCATAAGGCCATCCTTCGTTCGTCCTTCGTCCGTGCTTCGTTATAAATGTATGGTAGGTATATCATAGCTATATCCTTCCCATGCTCTTCGTACGGTCATTTAATATCTTGATATGCATTGGTTATTTCCCATCCCGGTCTGCCTCCCTAAGGGCCGGCGCCTCACCCCGATACCAATCATTTTACGGATTTCGAAGGCCAAAGTCAACCTCCAGGGCTTTACAGGTTTGTCAGGTTGGGAGGTAAAACAATGGATTTGCAATTAAAACATCTTGAATACTTTCCGCCCTGTGCTATATTGTGTACATCCTGCAGTTTACTGTTACCTGTGGCCTGGACCACTCCCCGTTTCGATGGCGGGGAGTGGTCGCTTTAATAGGACGTACGGAGTTCGCGGAAAGTTAAACAAGGTGGGCGAGCTGCGCTCGCCCACCTTGTTTTCGGGCTCCTCTCATTCAACTGCACACGTCCTGCTTTATGCCTTTATGTCGCCTCAATGCGCTTGTACTTTACCTTGAATCCCAGCCTTTGCAGGTCGTTCGAATAGTGCCGCAGGCTTACCTTGCTGAAGAACGGCAGCGCCTCTGTGATGCTTCTCCCGTGCCACGGCGCGGCGATGGCATACACCACCCGGTATTTCGAGGGCTGGATGCCCTTGGGATCGATGACTTTAAAGTGGTCCCGACAGGTTATATCTCCGCTCTCAACCCGTTCATCCTCCGCGCATTTGATTTTCTCCAGCACGGCCTGCCGGTACTCCGGATTGGTGTGCAGCAGGTCGCCAGAGACATAGCCCTGCCCGAACAGGTGACTGAGCGAAGCGGAGGCCAGCTTGCGCTTGACGTGGATGAACTGCCCGTCGCTGGTCAGGATGTCGCAGATCTCGATCGGGCTGGTTTTGTTGCTGACCCTGACGGTCTGCTTGTCCAGCAGCAGGTAATCGGGTGAGCATTGCGCCACCTTTTCGTTGTAAGCGCCCTCCTCTTCATCCTTTGTGGTTGTGGGCAGGTCGATGTCCGACTCTTCCAGCCCGTTGATATAGTCGTTCAACTCTTTGAGATAATCGGGCGAGATGACAAAGTAATTTCCGCCCTCCAGCAGATAGGTCTCCTCATCGAGCTGGATCTCCGCGTACAGGCAATTGTAGACCGACCAGCGGTAGAGCGTCAAACCGTTGCCGTCCAGGACCTCGATGGTGTGCATGCCTCGCATCTGGGGCACTGTCAACTCATCGAGTTTACCCTCCTCTTCCAGGCATTCCCTGTAATCGGCGATGTCCAGGTCATCGCGGTCTTTCTCGTGCGGTACGGCATACCTGAAGGTATCCATCCGGTCCCAGTCCACGATGTGCGGCGGCGCCAGGCTTACCTGGATATCATCCTTGTCTTTTACCAGTTCGAGCATCATGGCATCGAGTTTTGCAGTCAGGGAATCGTTGTTCACCGCCCGGATGTAGTCGATCCACAGGAACTGGTCCTGGTAATCCGTCCTGCGGTGGGTCTCTTCGATCTTGACCAGCAGCGGTCCCAGCTCGGGAAATCCGATCTTTGGCGACAGGTGCAGCACGCTGGCCCCGGTCAGGCGCGTGCCCCATTGCGTGTCGTCCACCGGCGAACCGGTGATGGATTTGAGCTGGTCGGCCTGGATGTTGAACCCGAAGTCCTCGAAGAGGGCCTTACGCGCCATCTGGCGGCGCGTATAGATCACGTTCGAGGCGATCGTCTTCGAATCTACGCTGCGCACGCGCGCCGGGTCGTATCCGTTGTCCGGGGCGGCGAGCGGATACATGGCGTTCAGCGCCACGCGCAGCCCGTAGTTCCAGGTACAGCAGTTGGACCTGAGCAGGTAGCGCCCGGAACCGAAGGGCAGCGCGAAGTAACAATCCTGGCCTTCGTACCGGATGCGGGCCACCAGCACGGCGCTGTTGACCACCGATTCCTCCACCTGGTCCAGCGTCCCGAAGGCGGGCTCCAGGAACGCCCGCCAGGGCGGTTGCGACTTCTTGGGCGGGGCGATGAACAACCGGGCTGCGAATCCGAATCCGTCCGGCAGATCGAAAGCGCTCAACCCCTCGGGCTCCTTGATCGCATCGTCGAAGCCCTGCACCGGTTTGCCATCGATCTCGTTTTCTATGCGGTAGACAGAGAATGATACTGTTCCACTCATTTCAACCTCACTCGTTGGTTCCCGTAGCCCGCGCCAGCTGGCTGTCTCACCAGTTGCGCGGGATGTTCCATTCCGGCAATGATGATCCAAACCTGGCCGCTCCGGATTTCACTCCCGCCAGA
>CAZLOC010000500.1:0-2989 GCA_964560935.1 uncultured Anaerolineaceae bacterium
CCGTCACGGGCACACCCATATCGTGCGCCACGCTGGCCGTCAGCCGCGCGCCCTGCAGATACGGCCTCGTCTAGGGGCAGATCAGCGCCACGTCCACCCCGCGCTCCTGGCAGACCAGCAGCGTGAACCCGATCAGCCACTCGGCGAAGCACTGCGTCAGGATGGTGACCTTGTCCGGCAGCAGAGTGACCACGTTCTCCCCAATTTTTCGCGCGCGCTGATAGGTGGCATCCACGCGTTCGCGCACGAACTTCTCTGTAGAAGGACCGACCGCTTCGCCCCTGTCCAGGGCTGACTCCGCGTGATCAAGAACTTTCCCCACGACAGCCGCCATCCGCTCCGAGGTGGTCGGTCTCGCTCGGGCCACGCTGGTTGCTGCTTCCCTTAAAACGGCCTTCGCCCGTTCTGACGGCTGGTCCCCCACCTGGTAGGCCGTCATCACCATCGCCTGCTGAGCTGCCAGCCAAGGACCACCGCTCTGCGTGACCATGTCCGCGATGGCCTGCGCCACCTCCTTGTAATCCTTGCAAACCACAAATTCGACTGCCTGCGGGTACAGGCGCCGGTCAAGGATCCTGACGGTGCCGTCCTGGTACCAAGCCACATTCTCGTATTTCAGCATGAACGCCAATCCGTCATCTGCTCTGGGCATGTTGCCTCCTTTGTTTTTCCCCATTATGACATTAAAAACAAAAGCCTTCCGTACGGAAGGCAAAAGTTTTATTGAAAAGCCCCTTGTCAATGGATTGACGGAAACCCCCACTGGAACTCTCCGCCGCACTCCACAGCCACTTTGACTACAACACCTTCCATCCGATCCAGCGCGAAGTGAGCGAAAGTGTGCTGGCGCGGCGCGAAATTTACAATCCTTTGATTTCCCTCTGCAGTGCCGGACGCCGTGCGTAAGTCATTCGCAGATTGTCGATATAGGCCTGCCATTCCGCATCCTGACCTTTTTGGTGGTAAGCCTTTTTAGCCCGCTCCAGCCAGCGGGCAGCGATGGGATACAGTTTGCTCTGTGTCTGGAGGATTAGCTCATCCGACTTTTTGAGCGCCACGCGAATCACCCAATCCGGTCGGTGAGGAATGACCGCATCAGCCACTTTTTCAAGCAGGTTGAAAGACCATATATCCCGTTCCACAACTTGAATGGCAGAATCCCAATCTTTCTCATCCAGGTGAATATCCACCAAAACAGCATTATTGTCAGTGACTTTCTGAACGAGGGCAGGACGAAGGTTTAGCCAGTTTCCACCAGATAGACGCTTGATATGGCGGTAAACCTCAATACTTGGGGATTCATCGTAGGCTGTGCGATAGGCTTGCAACGCCATGTCTATCCGTCCCTGGGATTCTTCTAGCGGAGCCAGCCAGAGCGCCAGTTGATATGTATAGTATCCTTTGAGTTCCAACCCTCGTTCCGCCAGTGCAATGGCATCGGTCAGGCGGCCCACCTCACGCAGTTTTTGCGCCAATGCGAAAGCATCGCTCGCATTATCGAGTTTTTCACTGGCCTTGACCGCTTCATCCACGCGGCCCAGATCGAGCAATTTGAGTGTGTAACGTTTCACATCTGATTTTTCAGCGAGGCTCAAGAATGCTTCATCATTTCCCTGCCGCGCCAGCACATTGAGACGGGCCTGCTTCAACTGGTTCAGTGTCATCCAGTATTCTTCTTCGTACTCTTCCCATTCAGTCTCCTCATCAGGCAATTCATCCCAGCCGTGTTCCAACGCCGCCAGGATGAGTTCAAGCTCATCTTCGACCTCGATCACTTCATCCAGATTGTCGAGGATATCCTGCATTGCCCTTTGAAGTTCATCATAGGCGCTTGAGTCCAGCTCAACGCTGAGAATGGCTTCGGCCAGCGGCATGCCAATATCCTGAATGACACAGGCCAGGTTGCCGTTGTAGTCCATATCGCCATCGTAATCTTCGGTCAATTCCTCCAGCAAAACGCGCAGGATGATCAACGCGCCTTCAGCGTCTCCCGCGTCCAAAAACTTGACGCCTGTTTCGAGCACTTCTTGCAGATCGCCAATATATTCAGGCTCATGCCAGTCATCGTAATAGTCGCCCCGATATGCTTGTTTCAAAATCCGGCTGATTTGTTTGCGATAGGTTTGTTCCGAAACCTGGGTCTGGCGTTTTTCTGCTTTACCCAGTGATTTGGCTTGGTCGCTAACTTGCACCGCCGGGATTGCCAACTCCAACACATCATACAAATCGGGATCGCGCTCCACCAGGCGCAGGATCAGCGTAACCAGCGCATCTTTTTCCAGGCCAACCAGTAACTCCTTCACGCTTTCTTGCTCGGAAAACTCGACGGGTTGGTGAATGTACATTAACAACAACGCGATAATATGTTTGCAGTCCCCACCCCAATCGTAAGGACAAGTACAGGATGCGGATCGTACCCCGCCCTCGTCCAACTCCACGCGCAAATGGTAGGATGGGGCGCTGCTCCCCTCGCAATGTGCAGTGAGTATGACCCCGCTAGGCGTAGTCTGCAAGGTAGGGTTATAAATTGCCCCAGACTTGTGATATGACAAACCTTTTTGAAAACTCTGGTCGCTGGCACGTTCACGGATTTGTTTTTCAGTCAAAGGAATGATCATAGAGACACTTCTCCTCAAATATCGCCAATTATCGTGTTTTTTAGCCAAAAGTCTTGACAAAATGCCTGTTTGACTATATTATTAGAACATGTGTTCTAAAATCACGACATCTGGTCGTATCACCATTTTACTCGGGAAACAGCAGGTCGAAACCGGCGAGCGCACCTCCCCGCGCAAACTGGCCGAAAAAGCAGGTGTGCCCAAGGATTTCGTCTACCGTCTCGATGCAGGTACAGCCCGCCACGTCGACCTGGAGGCGCTCGCCCGTCTATGCACCGCGCTCAACTGCGAGTTGCAGGATATCCTGATCTGGGAGGCCGGGTATGACGAATCCCTTTGATGTCCTGCCGCTCAACCTGTTCAACCTGTTC
>CAZLOC010000501.1:0-2985 GCA_964560935.1 uncultured Anaerolineaceae bacterium
TCGGGCTCGCTTTCCAACAGTGGCGAGATTTTGCGCCTGTTCGATCAGAATGGCGAAGTCGTAGATAGAGCGAATGAAAACGGCGGCGCATGGCCCGCAGGCATCTTATCGAGCCAATCCAGCATGCAGCGCAGCCGTATCAGCGCTGACAGCGATTTCGTCTGGGTGACGTATGATCCAGCCAGCGATACCGGCACCAGAGCCAAAGACGATGGAGAAAATGACATCAATGGAACGCCCGGGAGAGCCAACCGGCCTATCAATGTCTCGCCGACGGCCACTCCTGGAACGGGGGGAAGTTCTGGATCCGGCGGCGTGAGCGGTGGCGTCGAGCTTCCGCCCATCCTGGGCATCAGCGAATTCCTCCCCCGTCCCGGCCACGATTGGAACAACGATGGCAAGGTGGATGTCTTCGATGAATTCATCGAAATCATCAACGCCGGCCAGATCGACGTGGACCTGAGCGCTTACAAAGTGGATGACGAGCAGGACCTGGGCTCAGCTCCCTACACGCTGCCCGATATCACTCTCGAGCCCGGTGAGCGCGCTGTCTTCTACGCCGCCGAAACCGGCATCCTGCTCAGCGACGCGGGCGACACTGTGCGGCTGCTCAGGGGCAGCACTGTGGTGGACGCCTATACCTACGACGTTGTCCGTTACCCGGATCAAGCCTGGTGCAGGATCCCGGACAGGTTGGGATACTGGAACGCTCCCTGCTTCCCCACTCCCGGCAACCCGAATGCCCTGACCGGGACCTTCCCGCAACCTCCCGGACCTTCAACCGGCTACCGCGCCCCGGTCTGTCTCCTGCCGGATACCACTCCCGATGAATTCGTCTACGCCGAATGTGAAGCTGGCGGAGACGGCATCTGGAATCGCCTATACTGGGATGGAACTGGTTTCATCGAATGGCTGTTACCCGAAGAAACGCAGAAATGGGAGACAGTTCTCGAATAAGCTGCGGAATCTACGTACTCGTGTAAAAATAAGTTCCTTGTTTTGGATGCAGTCCCACACAGATGCTCCACAATTGCACGGCATCCTGCTCGCGAACATTAAGAATCCAGATAGCGGGGGCATTCAAATTCTGTAGAATCAAAACCAATCTGGATGTTAACTACAAAGTCGCTAAGTCACAAAACCACGAATTTACCTTTGTGTTTTGGAGTCTTTGTAACTTGGTGGTTTTCATCAAGCTCAATTGCTTACAAGAATCTTCAACATTTGAATGCTCCCATAGTGGATGATAAGCCGCGCTCTGCTATAATTCAATCACCTTCGCCCAAGGAGAGAATCATGTATGACAGGAAAAAACTCGACGAGTTGAAAGATTCGCTGGAAAAGTGGGAAGAGACCGGCTTGCAAAAAACGCTCGCGTCCATGCCGGAGCGACGCGACAAATTTATCACGACTTCTTCTGAACCCATTGAGAGACTCTATACCCCGCTGGATGTGGTGGATATGGACTATGCATCTGACCTGGGACTTCCAGGTGAATACCCCTACACGCGCGGAGTCCACCCGACGCTGCACCGCGGCAAGCTGTGGACCATGCGCATGTTCGCCGGTTTCGGAACCGCTGAGGAGACGAACGCGCGTTTCAAGTACCTGCTTGAACAGGGACAGACCGGGCTCTCGATTGCCTTCGACCTGGCCACCCTGATGGGCTATGATACCGACCAGCCCGAAGCGTTGGGCGAGTTCGGCAAGTGTGGTGTGGCCGTGTCCTCGCTCAAAGACATGGAAATCCTGCTGGATGGCATTCCGTTGGATAAGGTCTCCTCCAGCATGACCATCAACTCGCCCGCGGCCATCATCTGGGCCATGTACATCGCCGCCGCCGAGAACAGGGGCGTGCGCCCTGACCAACTGCGCGGCACCATCCAGAACGACATCCTGAAAGAGTTCATCGCCCAGAAGGAATTCATCTTCCCGCCCGAGCCGTCCATGCGGCTGGTGGTGGACACGATGGAATATGGAACGAGCACTGTCCCGCAGTGGAACACCATCTCGATCAGCGGGTACCACATCCGCGAGGCGGGCTCGACCGCGGCGCAGGAACTGGCCTTCACGCTCTCGGATGGCATGGAATACGTGCGCTGGGGCATCGAACGCGGTATGGATGTGGATGACTTTGCGCCGCGCCTGTCCTTCTTCTTCAACGCGCACAACGACTTCTTCGAAGAAATCGCTAAATACCGCGCTGCCCGCCGCATCTGGGCGCGCGAGATGAAAGAGACGTTCGGCGCGAAGAATCCGCGTTCGTGGTTGTGCCGCTTCCATACGCAGACGGCAGGCGTTTCATTGACTGCCCAACAACCGGAGAACAATGTGGTCCGCGTGGCGGTGCAGGCCCTGGCGGCGGTTCTGGGCGGGACCCAGAGCCTGCATACCAATTCCCTGGACGAAGCCCTGGCCCTGCCATCCGAGCACGCGGTCACGATCGCGCTGCGCACACAGCAAATTTTGGCGGAAGAATCCGGGGTGGCGAACACGATCGATCCTCTCGGTGGCAGTTTCTTCGTCGAGGCCCAAACCGACCGCATCGAGCAGCAGGCTTATGACTACTTCCGTCGCGTTGAAGAGTTGGGCGGCGTCCTTCCAGCCATCGATAAAGGTTTCTTCCAATCAGAGATTTCAGATGCAGCCTATCGTTACCAGCGCGAAATCGACGCCGGCGAACGCAAGATCGTGGGCGTAAACGCCTATGCCGAAGACAAGCCACTGTCCATTCCTCTGCTAGAAATGGATCCGCAAGGTTACGAGCGGCAGGTTTCGCGGTTGGATGAAGTCCGCAAAACGCGCGATAATGGACGCGTCGGCCAAACGCTGGACAAGCTGCGCATCGCCTGCCAGGGCACGGAGAACACGATGCCCTTAATCATGGAGGCTGTGCACGCTTATACAACGCTTGGCGAAATCATCAATGTGATGAAGGAAGTTTTTGGCACATACGAAGAGCCAACCTGGATTTAGGGACCGGCC
>CAZLOC010000502.1:0-2981 GCA_964560935.1 uncultured Anaerolineaceae bacterium
CAGGTATTCGGAACTGCTCCATTCCGCCAGCGCGGACAAGCCCTTCGGGTCAACTACGGCATTAAGATGCCGATGCTCACTGTCCAACCAGACGCTAGAAGCCAGGACAGGCGCGCCGTCTATTCGGCGGGTTGGCACCAGCCATACGCCGTCCTTGCGATCGAGGAACTGATTGGTGGAAGGATCAAATACCTGCGTCCAGGCTCCGTCCTGCGCCTCGCCCCAGCCACGCAGGTACAGGTAGCGACCATCAGGTGAGATCGACAATTCACTTGCCTCAGTGTCGATGTAGGTCAATCGGCTCCCATCATCCACGCGGACGATTTGCAGGCCAAGTGGGTTTTCTATTACCTGCCAGTTCCCGTGCTTGTCTTGGATTAGGTCGTTTTGTTGTCCGACGATGTACAGGAACTGTCCATCGGGCGAGATGACGGCGCGCTTACTGGTCCCTTCGGCGATCTTGGCATGAGCCACGCCAGCCGTCAGCGAGAGCAGTCGCTCGAACCAGGAGAGCTTCGGTTGGATTTCTACAGTGTCGACCTCTTGCGCAGCGAAATCGACGGTGGTCAGTTTGTCTTCATCCGGGTGGACGACGTACAAAATGTCGCGGGCTGGGGCAAAGACCAAGCCGGGGAAAAGGTAGATGGCCTGGCCGGGTTGGTGCAGATCCGCTGTCTCATCGCTCTTTTCGTCCTTTGGGACAACGCCGTGACGGATGCCGGGAAGGTCGGCGTTCCAGCGCACGCTCAAGTCAGAACTGTCGAGCAGAACAACGACAGGAGGATCGGGGCTCATTTCGCTGACAGTGTAGCGGTTTTCGATCTTTGAGCCATAGACCATTAGTCCACTACCATCGGCAGTGAATTTCATGTTGTAGGCGAGCAGGTCCAGCGAAGCCTGTCGAACGGCCGACTTTGACTTTATGAAGGGCTTGTCCAGCTCGAAAATGAGCACCTGGCTTTTACTACTACCGTATGCGATTCCCAACTGCTTACCATCTGGGCTGAAAGACATCGCGTTGACATAGCCATCAAGCTGCAATTCTTGAACATCGTCCTCCCAGGTGCCCAGGTCGATCAGGTGCAGGCTGCCGCCGCGCGGGTGTTCGCTGGAAACGAACCCGATGGCCGCCAGCGTAGACTGGTCGGGGGAGAACGCATGGAAGAGCGCCTGTCCCAGGGGGATGGGCTCATAGTCCGGCAGCGCTTGCCCGCTCGCAGGGTCAATTGGGGTGAGTAGATGGCCCTGCGAGTTGCCTTTCCATACGGCAACAGGGACGCTGTCTGCAAGTGTGCTGGGTTGGGCTGGCTCGGGCTTTGGGGCTGGCGTTTCAACTTTAGCCGAGTCAGGCGCCTCAGGCGCGCTAGCGGGAAGTGCGCTGCAAGCGGCAAGCACGAGCGAACCCATCAAATACAGAATTTTTCTCAAAGTAAACATTTCAACCTCCGTACCCAAATTACACCGCTGAAAGGCCGGGGGTTCCCATTCGTTTCCTATCAGGAGTTACGCAGTTTATTGAGAGAGACCCGGGAAGTGCGTAAGTACTACCTATGTTATTTGAGCGACTCGGCAATTTTGAGCGCTTCTTCGAGGGTCAGGTTTGTCTCGAGGCGATAGGTGATGCCATTTTCCTCCCAGATTAGGGTGTTGCCTTCCACCGTTCGCCGGAATTCAATCGATCCGTTGGTCAGCTGGATCAGATATGGACCCTGTACCCACACGCCATATCGTCCGTTTACCTGCGTTTCCAGGATCACTCGCGGTTCGAATTTTCCTACCAGGATGCCCCCCTGTCCAATTTCGTGCAGACTCAAACGGGCGTTTTGCGGTTTAGCGGGATCGGTCCAAACCAGGATGACCATCTGTCCATTTTCTTGCAAGAATACCCGATCTGGCGCGCCCAACTCTGTGGGATAATCGGGCAGGCGGATCGAAAACGGGAGGCTGGCCTGCGCGGCTTCGAGGGTCGTTTCACCAGCCAAATCGGACATTGTGACCGCGTATGGTGGCTCGTATGGTATGTTGCCTGAGAGGGGGGTTGCGGTGACTGGAAAGACAACTGCTGGTGTGGCGATTACAGGCGCTTGAGGCAGGGACGGAAGTGCCGTCAGCGTGGGATCTGCCGGAAAGATGCGCACCACACCGACCTGGAAAAAGCGCACGATCTCGGCGCGTACGCTCGGTACCGCAAACAAGACGACCAGGACCAGCGCCAACAGACCGGTCACAGCCCATCTGTTTCGCAGCGGGGCCTGCCGCTTGCTCCCGCCTTCGAGGCGTTCTAACACAGCACCAGTCAAGTCCGGCGTGGGCGGGTAGCGCAACCGACGAGCGGTATCCTTCAAGCGCTCCTCGAGTGATTGGTTGGAGGGTGTGTTCATTCCACGGTCTCTTTTAGTTCAGGATAATCTCGTTCGATGATCCCGCGCAGTTTACTCAAGGCCCGGTGCAAACGTGACTTGATTGTTCCGGTCGGAACATCCAGCGCATCGACCATCTCACTCTCGGACATATCCAGGAAATAGCGCATGTAGATGGCTTCCTGGAATGGCTCTGCCAGTTGCCTTACGGCTTGCCAGAGCGCCTGGCTGTCATCCTCCAGTTCGAGGGTGGTCTGCTTGATCCCGTCCGGGTCTCGCCGGGCGAAGCGCGTCAGGGTTGCGAGGTAACGCCCCATGGAACGGTGGCGGTTACGGGTCAGGTTCGAGGCGATGCGCAGCAGCCAGGGGCGTAGCGGGCGTTCAGCATCGAATCTTTTCAGCGCTCTATAGGCTCGGACAAGGGTCTCTTGTGTAATGTCATCGGCTTCGTCAGGGTCGCCCAACAGGAGATAGGCGAGGCGAAAGACAGGCTCCTGGTGCGCGCGCATCAGAGCCTCCCAGGCGGCATGGTTTCCCTGGCGGGCGAGGCGGATTTGTTCGGCTTCAGTCACTCACTTTTCCGGAGAAGTGGTTTCATAAAAAATACACCAGCGAGACCTG
>CAZLOC010000503.1:0-2978 GCA_964560935.1 uncultured Anaerolineaceae bacterium
GGACAATGGGTTTGGAACCAGTGAATAGCGAGGCGCTGGTCGGCAAGCAGAAGCGCAACCTTCAAGAAACGGCCCACCGATGAGTAGCAGTGTCAAGGGTGGGACGCTTCGCGTGCGCGATTTACAAGCATTTTTCCCTGGCCTGTCAGCCACCGTTCGTGTACCCCGTGTTGATGGGGCACGTGCCGCGAGCCCTGGCCTGAGCCAGGACGAAGGCACGTCGGTGCAAGACGGCAGGACAGGCTGGCTTCGAGTTTTTTCTGCTCCCAAGCATTGTCCACGCTTGTACTGAGCTTGTCGAAGTGCCCGCCCACCTGCCAGCCTGCCCCGTATAGCGGGGTACCCTGGCAACACCCTTATGGGGGCAGGCGAGCGCCGGGACGAGACGCAAACCGCTGGGCTGCTTATTCAATACTACCCATGTGAAGAAACAAATACAGGAGACAGCCATGAGGTTGACATCCCGGTTCTACGAAACCGAAATGGACTTACAACAGATGCAGGGTCTGTTGATGGAAGCACGTTCGCATACCGATGTTTGGCGCTATATGCACGTCGGTGAATTGACGTTCAGATTTTTTATGGTGGCTTGCCACTTGAATCCACAAGAACACATTCGCCTATGGCACGATGATGGGGGCAAGTTGGTTGGCTACGCAGTTTTGGGCGAAGATCCATCCTTCGACTGGCAGGTGTTGCCAGAGTACGAATGGTGTGGTATCGAAACTGAGGCAATTGCCTGGGCAGAAACGCGCCTAACCGAACTCCGCAAACATGACGAGCAACAATGGGGTGGGAGTCTTGTTTCTGGTGCCCGGCAGGACAACGGTAGACGAAGGGTATTTTTGGGGCAGCACGGGTTTCGGTACAGTGGCGAGTTTGCCGAGGTCAATATGCTGCGCTCGTTGGATGAGCAGATTCCCGAATCGGTGTTACCTCCAGGTTATCAAGTCCGCGCCGTTGCTGAAGCGGGTGAGATTTCAAATCGTGCCGCAGCCCATCGTGCGGTATGGCAGCCGTGGACCGACGGCAACATCAGCGACCAAGATTACGCATACTTCATGCAGTTGCCCGCCTACAATCGCGATCTCGATGTGGTTGCAGTCGCGCCAGATGGGGTCATCGCCGCGTTTGTAAATGGCTGGATTGACCCGGTCAATCGGATCGGCGAGTTAGGTTCGGTAGGCACGGTTCCAGCTTACCGCCGACAAGGATTGACGCGCGCTGTACTACTCGAAGATTTGCGCCGGATGCGGGTGAGCGGGATGGAACGTGCATGCGTCTCTACCGGCGTTTCAAATATACCTGCGATACGACTCTATGAATCAATTGGCTTTGAGATAGTGAACCAATACCTTGATTATGTGAAAGGGAAATGAAAGAAAGGCAAAAGGCAGGCTAACACCGGCTCCACCCGACCGCCTGCGGCGTGGGTACGGAGCGGCATTTTGCGAGAATTCGAGCTAAAATGAGTTTGTTGCCTTGCTAGAGTCGGCGGCGTGTGAGCCAAACCGTTGGGCTGACGCTTCATGTGAAGGAGCTTATGAATACCCGGTCTAATCATAATCCGGCCATCTTAATGGCATTCACCATACTTCTCACCATTGCCTGTAATTCATTTACCCTTTTCCCTAAACCAACCCCCTCGCCCCTGCCAACCGCGACCATGGAACCCAAGCTCCTTCATTTCGAGAACGACATCGTTGGGTTTGATTATCCTGCAGGGATGAAGGTTTTTAACGCGGCCGATCCTGCCTTTATCCCGTACCCTTTCAATGTCCGCTTGGGAGGGCAACTGGTTGCTGGGTTGGCAGATCCAGCGGAAATCGGTAACAACGGGTACATGTATCGTACGCTGGGAATTTTCCGCTACACCATTCCACCTGGCTCCAATCTGGAGAAGGTAATGGACGAAGCTTATAAACCGATTGTTCGAACAACAGGATATGTGGATGCAACCGGCCCAGTCAAACTCGCCGGGCTGTCTGCTTATCAGCAAACTTACAGCTACTTCGACTCTGGAAGCCAGGCGTCATATGGATTGCGCGACATCTGGGCTGAAAAGGATAATGTGATTTTCAGAGTATCCATCTGGACGCCGCCTCACAACCCGGAGAATTTTGCCGCTTTTCAGTCTCTGACAGATAAGATCATCAACAGCCTTGTTATCAAGGATAACCTGCCCCCTATTTTAGAAACCCCCACCCCTGAACCGACGGATTCACCAACACCGTTCCCTGCTTCCATGCTCCTTCGCTTTGAAAATGATGTGGTGGCCTTCGATTACCTGAAAGGGATGAAGATCCACAACGCCGGGGATTCAACTTTCCAGTGCTATCCCGATTTCCAATTAGGCGGCGAAATGGTTGCCGGCCTGGGGGATCCAAAGTTCACCGGCTTTGGCAACTATTACCGCTCGATCAGGATCTTCCGCCAGAAAATCCCTGCTGGCTCCAACCTGGAAGCGATCATGCTGGACACATATCGCGTGGCGGAGGAACATTTCCAGCAGGGTAATGGAATTTTGAACGCCAATGGTCCGATAACTGTTAGTGGATTGTCCGCCGTTCAAAGAACATATCGAGTTTACTCAGGCGAACCCGCTTACGAATTGCGCGATATTTGGCTTCAAAAAGGCGATGAACTGTTCATCATAGCCATTTGGACCGAATATACCAATCCCGATGACTTCGCGGCTTTTCAGGCTGGCGCAGACGTGCTTTTAGAAAGCCTGCGCATAAAGTAAGATGAAACTCAACCGCGCCCCGTCGATTCTCTTAGGCGTAGTTGGATGTTTAGCATTGTGTTTGATCATCGCGATTGTCGGCGTGGCTTTTCTCTGGGCGCAGTTGACGCGACCGGCGACGCAGACAGCGGGGCCGATACCACAACCCACCATCGCCATTACGTCGCAGACTATTGATCAAGTCAGGGAACTCTATCTCTTACCCCAACCGGGTTACGTTTATGATGTGGCT
>CAZLOC010000504.1:0-2967 GCA_964560935.1 uncultured Anaerolineaceae bacterium
GTTCTTTGCGGTAAATTTGACACGGCAATCACTCAACCACACTGAGCAGGGAGACCATTAGCGTTTCCTGCCCTACAAAAAAGAGCCAGATGCCTTCTATCTGGCTCTTTCGTTTTTGTCAACTTCTTTAGGCATCAAACTCGCTGATCATTTCTCCATTCAACCAGACCGCATAGCGCCCGGTCGGGAAAGTGCCCAGCCCGATATTTGCCTCGAAGGGTTCCAGGACCTGCACGCAGACTTGCCCCGGGTCGATGACGGAATAGACCTCGACTTGTATTCGATTTTGCTCATCCGGCGGTTTGGCGATCACGCGCAGCTGGTTGCAAGGTGTGGGCAGCGACCCTTGCAGCACCAAGGCAATTTGAACAGGATAGCTCTCCATAATAAGCAATTCGCTACGATCGATATACACATTGCCGCGCGTCAACTTCCCGTCATCCCGCTGGGGTAGATACTCGGAGTTTATCGGTCGCGGCGCTCTCTGTTCGGGCGGTTCCACCATGATTGGGGTCGTCCCGGTTGGGGGGAGCTCCGGCCCGGCAGGAGTTGCATGCACAGGCTGATCTGGCTCCGGGGGCGTTGTCGGGTCAACCGGCAATTCACCGCTGCAGGCAGCCAGCAAAGTTACCAGAATAATGGGAAGGGTTAGTTTGCGAAACATGGTCATCTCCTTGTTCTTCAGACGCCCGACTGGTATGAACGGTTCCCGCGTCAACCCTTGACGACTGCTACCGGCCTAAGCCTGGCCACCTTTCTTGCGATCCCTGCTTTGGTCACGGTTTCAACAACTGCGTCCACGTCCTTGTAGGCGGATGGGGCTTCCTCGGCCAGCCCGGGCATGGATCCGGCTCGTACCCGAATGCCGCTCTGCTCCAATTCGCGCCGCAATTCCTCCCCACGGACTGATTTCTTTGCCTTGGCCCTGGACATGACCCTGCCGGCCCCGTGACAGCTGGAGCCGAACGAACGCGTCATACTCGTCTCTGTGCCTACCAGCACCCAGGAGGCCGTTCCCATGCTCCCGGGGATGATCACCGGCTGACCAATAGCCTTATATTCCGGCGGCAAACCTGGCGCGCCGGGACCAAAGGCGCGCGTCGCGCCCTTGCGATGCACGCAGACTTTCATCTGCTTGCCATCGATCTCATGTGTCTCAATCTTGCCCATGTTGTGCGCGATGTCGTAGACCTGGCGCAAGTGCCAATCCTTTATCTTACCTGCAAAGGTTTCCTCGAAGGCGCGCCGCGCGGAATGCGCCAGAAGTTGCCGGTTGGCGAATGCGAAGTTGGCTGCGGCGCGCATTGCGCCCAAATAGGCCTCTCCTTCGGGCGAATCCATCGGCGCGCAGACCAGTTCGCGGTCAGGCAGGTCGATGCCGTATTTGTGTACCGCAGCCTGGAATTCACGCACATAGTCCGTGCAGACCTGGTGTCCCAGCCCGCGCGAGCCGCAGTGGATTTGCAGAGTCAGCATCCCTTCCCGCAGGCCCATTACATTGGCTGCTTTCTCGTCGAAGATCTGCTCGACGACCTCCACCTCTACAAAATGGTTGCCTGCGCCGACCGAGCCGATCTGCTCCCGTCCGCGTTGTTTGGCGCGCTCCGATACGGAACCGGGATCGGCCCCTTTGACGGAACCAGTTTCCTCGGTCCGCGCAAGATCCGCCTGGGTCGCATAGCCATTTTTGAGCGCCCATACGGAGCCGTCCCGCAATACGTCATCCAATTCCTTCACACTGACCTTTATTACGCCGGCTTTGCCCACCCCGGACGGGCAGTGCTGGTCGAGCAGGGTCGCCAGCCTGTCCATATCCTTTTTTGCAGACTCATACTCGATGTTCGAAGCCAGCAGGCGCACGCCGCAGTTGATGTCGTAGCCGATGGCGCCAGGCGAGATCACGCCGCGCGGATATTCGGTGGCCGCCACGCCGCCGATGGGAAAACCGTAGCCCTGGTGCATATCGGGCATGACCACCACCGCGCCGACCAGCCCGGGCAGGGTGGCCGAATTGACCGCCTGCTCGAGCGACTTGTCGTCCATCACTTGTTCGAGCAGATCGAGGGTGGCGAAGATGCGCACAGGTACGCGCATGTCATGCCGGTAACTTTTGGGAATTTCCCATTCGGTGTCGCTAATGCGGGTAAGGTTCTTGAGCATTATCATGGCATGTTCCTTTATCCACGAAGGGCACGAATTCTTTTTTAGTGTTCCTTGGTGCTCTTCGTGGACTCTAAACGTCAAACACAATCTCAACTTCCAACCCCCTCTCCGTTTCTTTGATCTTCAAATTATGCCAGGTGACCGCTTTGATGGCCTTGCTAAGTGACTTCAACGGCGCGCCCCCCATATCCGCTTTTAGTCTACCATCATTTAACTGGATGTCAAAATCGTCGAAGCCCAGGTTTTGCTGCTCGGCATAATAGACCAGTTCTGACAGGAACGCGACCAGCATGCTTTCGCCATCTGGCCCTTCAGCCTCGAAAGATTGCTTCACTCTCGGCTGGTCGGCCAGTTCCGCGCCAGCCAGCCAGTTCATTCCCCGCGCCGACTCGACCAGCAGCCCGGCCAGGTCATCAGCCCAAACGCGGATCGACCAGTCAGCAGTGTGGGAAATTTCCTCGAAGCCCATTTGGTTCACTCCTCGTATCTCTCTTGCACATTCTTATTGTATCCGAATCATCGAATAAACTCCTTCAATTTTCCTCAAAGCATGTGCCACTACTGGCTATAGAAAATTTCTATAGCCAGCCATAGAAGAGAAGATAGATCAATTGTGATAATTATCACTTGTTGCAACTGACAGGGAGGGTTAATCTATATATGAATTCAACAACTCATTAAGTTTATGATTCAGCCAAATCTCTCTCCCGAAATCCAGCTATTAGCCGAGCGCCAGGCGGCGCATTGTCGGGTTATGGGCAATCCGCAGCGGATATTAATACTATGGCTGCTCGCGGAAAGGGA
>CAZLOC010000505.1:0-2963 GCA_964560935.1 uncultured Anaerolineaceae bacterium
ATGTCCAGATTGGCCGGGTCGATACCAATGCCGGTATCCTGTATGCGGATTTCTGTACACATTCCCTGCCTGTCGTCTTCTACCGTAGATACACCGACTGTGACCGAACCACCGTCCGGCGTATATTTGATTGCGTTGACGATCACATTGTCCAGGGCTTTCAGGAGTAGCTCCGAGTCAACCATGAGCGGTGGAAGACCATTGATGGATTCATCCAGCTTCAGGCTGATGTTGCGAGATTCGAGATCTTTCTGATAACTTTTTTGGATCAGGCGCAACATAGGAGCGATGGGAGTAGGCTCCATGTGTGGTGTAAGCACCTGGTTTTCAAGCCTGACGACATCCAGCATGCTGTTGACGATCTGATGCAAACGATTGGTGCCTTGCAACACGCCGTCCACAGCCTGGATTAGCGTTTCATTATCCTTAATGACCGTTTGTCCGCGCAACATACCCAGGTAACCCTTGATGACAGTCAGGGGAGTGCGCAACTCGTGCGCAGCCACCTGGATAAATGTGGATTTATTTTTATCAAGTTTTGCTAATGTTTCGTACGCCTTGCTCAATTCATTGACCTGTTGCTCTGCTGTGCGGTTCAACAATTGGTTGAGGCGATCTTCTTGATCATACAGGCGTGCATTCTCGATGGCAATTGCAGCTTGCACGGCGAACGTTTTTACCATCAAGGTATCATCTTTATCGAAAGCCCAGGCACCCTTGCGCGATACTACCATCATGCCCATGATTTTGTCTTTGAAATACAGGGGCGCCCCTAACCAGGAACGATCCTTTGGAAGCCAATCGGGCTGATTCCAACCTTTCATGCTATTAATATCGCCGATTTGAATGGATTCTTTCGCACGGGCGACAGCATCGTACATGTCTCTTTCCTGACCGTCCCCCTTCAAAACATAGCGCAATGTATCGATTGGCGCCGACTCAGGTAAACCATGATGCGCCGCCACGCCGGGATTTCCATTCACATCTTCCAGGAAAACAATGCCCCGGTCGAATGGCAGGACGGTTTTCAATTGTTCCAATATTTGCTGGGGCACCTTTTCGACCCTCACCAAGGACGATAGTTGACGCGAAGCGTACGCCAACGTTTCTGTCATGCGACGACGTGCCTGCTCCGCTTCGTACAACTTTTCATTCTCATTAGCAGCTTTCTCGGCTGCCTCCTTGGCAATCGCCAACTCTGCAGTGCGTTCGCGGGCTTCATCCAACAGGCGTTCCACTTCTTGTCGGGCCTGTTCACGTTGCTGGACAAGCATGGTGCGCAAAAGCGCACTGCTTACCAGATTGCGGATGCGGGTATATACATCCCAGCTTTTTGGCCCCTTTTCGACCCACATAAAGCCGAATCGGTTGCGCGCCAATGAAAGCGGCATAACAACAGCCGTATAACGGTGGTCTTCAGGTTCCTTCCCACGTGGGACAAGACTACCAGTACCTAAATTGGTCGTCTGGGTCGGGATCTTGAATTGCTTGTCGTCGTATTGGAACAAAAGGCGGTAGCTTTCAGGCGGCGGCGCGTTTGTGGGTGTCGGGGAGGTTACATCACTATAAAACATGACATACCAACGCTCGATATCCATGTTGGGGAAGTTCTTGGTGATGGCATCACCGATCTCTTCCAGGGTCATGGCCGGCGCCATGGCAAAACCAAAATCCTGATACACGTCTTCTTGTTGTTCGAATTGGAGGCGATTGTAAGCTTGCGCGCGTTGGGAGAGTTCACCGGTCAGCAGGCGAGCTTGCTGAAACAGGTTTTCTGCATGCAGCATATCGGATTGTCTCACCATGCCGGCCAGTACGAAGCGCCGTAGCATGGAGATGACGTTGTGCCATGCGCCCGGGTCGCGTCCATGCCGCCGCAGCATATCGATGGCGGTATTTGTGATGCGCAAGAAGTCACCGTCTTTGGCGCTATCCTCCATACTGCTCAGAAAAACATCCCACATGCGCCCAAAGATGTCTTTGAATTGGTCGAGGCCCTGATCGGTTGAGTCGAGGTTCGCAGCGGAAAGCAAGGCCGTTATGGCTGCATCGCGCTTATTTTCCAGCCGTCCGGTGCGAGCTACGTCCCGAGGCGCGACCGTTGCGTAACGAACTGTTTCAGGCAGACAACCGCAAGACCAGCGGATGATCATGTCTGTATCCACTACCTGGGTGTGCGGCACCTGATTTCCCTCCATGCGTTGCAGCAGGGTTTGGAAGGCATCCCGGCCAAGTTCGGAAAACGATTGTCGAACGGTGGTGAGCGGTACGCCCAGAGATTGGGCTTCTCGCACGTCATCAAAGCCTGTCAAAGCAATGGTTTCGGGTACCGGAATCCCGCGCATTTGCAGCGCTTCCAGCGCGCCAAAAGCCATGCGGTCATTGGCAGCCACAACGGCTTGAAAGCGGATTTCGCGCTTATCCATCAGTGTGCGGATGGCGGCGCGCCCGCTGTCAGGCGTGAAATCACCCTGCACAACTAATTTTTCGTTGAAAGGGATATCGTGGGCCTTCAGTTCATCCTTATAGGCGCGGAAACGTTCTTCAGCTTCGATTTGCCCTTCGACACCGCGGATGAAGGCAATACGCTTATATCCATGCACCTCGATCATATGGCGCATGACGGCTTTCATGCCTTTCTGATTGTCGGCCAAAAGATGGGGCACGCCATCGGCTTCGATAGCTTGGGCAACCATGGGCGTGGGTGCGAACGTTCGGCAAAAGTCCTTGATCTCTTTTGGGTTCAACCCGTGGGCGATATCCGCAGCCAGGATCAACCCGTCAAATTGATTCGGCTTGACAAGGTCATAAAGACCGTACGAATTTTGCAGTTGGCCGGGAGCCATCAAGGAAGACGGCTTGCCACCCACAAAGCATACCAGGTTGACATCATATTCTTGGGCGGCTTGCTCAATTCCCGCCATGAATTCCGTTCCCCATACACGGCTGATCTCCGCGAGGAA
>CAZLOC010000506.1:0-2963 GCA_964560935.1 uncultured Anaerolineaceae bacterium
CAGTTCGTCCCGCTCTTGGGGCAGGACCGCAACGACGGCCTGCCGCCGCTGATGAACATCGGCGTGGGACACGACCTCACCATCCGCGAACTGGCCGAAACTGTGGCGGCCGCAGTGGGCTATCAGGGGGCGCTCGAATTCGACGTGTCCAAACCGGATGGCACACCGCGCAAGCTGATGGACGTGGGGCGGCTCAATGCGATGGGGTGGAAGGCGACGACCGACATGCAATCCGGTCTGGCCATGGCGTACCGGGATTTTCTGGCCAGGACCAGAGCGTAATTCCCATGGGTGTGCATCCGTTGGTCACGATTGCGGTGCCATCATTCAACCAGGGGCGGTTCCTGGAAGACGCATTGACCTCGATTTTTCAACAGGATGTTCCAGTCGAGGTCTTCGTTGTCGATGGCGGCTCAACCGACGGCACGCTCGAAATTATCGGTAAGTGGGAGCATCAGTTGGCTGGGTGGCGCAGTCATGCTGATGACGGACAAGCGGCAGCAATTAATGAAGGCATTGCGTTGGGCCGGGCACCTTATGTGTGCTGGCTGAATAGCGATGACTGGTTTTTGCCAAGTGGTTTGATAAAACTGCTTGACGAACTGGAAAAATACCCGGATGCGCCCGCTGTATATGGCCGTTGCTGGAACATGGTGGAGAAATCCGGAAGGCAATATCCAGTCTGGGTAGAGCCCTTCAATGAACACCGTCTTGCGCGGCGCTGCATTGTTTCACAGCCCGCGACTCTGATCCGGCGCTCTTCCTGGGAGGCTGTCGGTGGTGTTGATGCGACGCTGCACATGGCCATGGACTACGATTTGTGGTGGCGTTTGTTCAAGCAGGTGGGGCCATTGCAGTTCTTGGATGACTTTGTTGCGGTCAATCGGGAGCATGAGGATACGAAGACCAAAACCCAGCGCCGCAGACACTATCAGGAGGCGATGGGGGTTGTACGCAAGTACTACGGGAGTGTGCCGTTGAAGTGGTGGCTGGCTCAACCTTATGCAGTATGGATGAAATCAATAATGGGCTAATCGGAATAGCATTTTATGAGTTCTACATACTTTGGCGAGACGTTTTCTCCGGGCATGGAGAAAAGTGTTGACCAGTCTATTTATATCGGTATTGGTGTCGAGAGACCATACGTCAAAGGCAAGTTTGTTCGATGACACCTGATCATATGGCCCGTATCATCGCAATCGATGGCTTCTTGGTGGTAGGTAACGGACTGCTGGGAGTTATCATTTGAAGGTCCTTCACGTTTACCGTACTTACTACCCGGACCCCCCGGGGGGGTTGCAGGAGGCAATGCGTCAGATAGCGCTATCGACGATGGCGCAGGGTATCGAACCACGGGTTTTCACACTTTCACCGACACCTCAACCCGTCGTGGTTGAAAGACCTGAAGCACGTGTAGTTCGCGCACGCTCTTGGGCTGCGCCAGCGTCATGTGATCTAGGCGGACCCGCTTCATTCAGACGATTCGCTCGGTTAGCCAAGTGGGCAGATGTGGTTCATTACCACTTTCCGTGGCCGTTTGCCGATCTGATGCACTTGGCAGTGCGGCCAAAGGCGCCCGCAATCATGACTTACCATTCGGATATTGTGCGGCAGCGCTGGCTTGGGAGAGTCTATGCACCACTGATGCGTCGTATGCTCGGATCTATGTCCGCAGTGGTGGCGACCTCACCAACGTATCAGCGGACAAGCCCTGTGCTGTCCGATATGACACTGCGCGATCAGGTGAGGGTGATTCCTCTGGGTATTGACGAATGCTCGTATCCCCATGACGGAGATGAGAGCGTGGTACGACGACTCGGGCTCCTGGAGAATGGCCCCTTTTTCTTGTTTGTCGGCGTGCATCGTTATTACAAAGGGCTGCACACGCTGGTAACGGCGGCCGCGTCAGTGGGTGTTCCAGTCGTCATTGCGGGCTCTGGCCCGGAAGGCGCGCCCCTGCGAGAACAGGTTCGGCAGATGGGTGCTACGAACGTGATATTTGCGGGGCAGGTGACAGACGCAGAAAAGGTGGCGCTCTTTAAACACTGCCGGGCACTGGTCTTGCCTTCCCACCTGCGCTCGGAAGCTTTCGGCATGGTGCTTGTAGAAGCCTCCATGTTCGGCAAACCAATGATCTCCTGTGAGATCGGAACCGGGACATCCTATATCAATGCCGATGGAGAAACGGGCATTGTGGTTCCGCCCGAGAACCCGATCGAATTGGCGCAGGCCATGATTCGTATGAGAGATGATGCAAATATGGCGCACCGCTATGGACTGGCAGCGCGTCAGCGTTATGAGAAGCTGTTCTCGGGATACACGCTTGGAAAGTCCTATGCAGCGCTTTACCTCGAGGTCGTGAGTGACACGTTGAGGCCTTGAATGTGGCCGCGTCGTTTCTGACACAGTACGCTCTATCGGTTTCAGCATTTTTGCTGAATTCTGTCGCGTCTGTTTTCCACTTCATGGAAATCCCCCAGTCGAAACAACCGACTGCTGATTGCGCATCCCCCGCTCATGCTGCCACGTACTCACCGCCGATTCGCCGCTCGTGCCCTGTTCGGTAAGGGTGTGGCCGTTCTGACATGCAAGGTCGCCATGGTGATTTGGTGTTTAACGGCACGCGAACACCTCGCCGACAAGGCCGTTGTAGTTGAATCAGGGGTACCCATTGGTAAAGCTTCGGCATTCTGGTGAAATCCGGATTCCTGCGGATTAACAATTTTCCACGCAAGCAGGTCAATATCAGTGTGCCGCCGCCTTTCGGAGTACTTCAATAATGGATAGCGGTCTTTGCCGGAAGGACGGGCTAATGGATTTTTTTGGATGATGTCTGATGAGTGAATGGTACCGCTGACGGCTTTTCTGGTGTGCTGGATGTCGCTGACCTGGCTGCTGCGGCGCGGCCGCCTGCCGATGGATCACCCCAACGAGCGTTCGCTGCATGTGACGCCAACGCCGCG
>CAZLOC010000507.1:0-2962 GCA_964560935.1 uncultured Anaerolineaceae bacterium
TGGATGACCGCCACCTGGTTCCAGGGCCCGGCCAGGGATTTCATCGAAGCCAGCCGCAAGCTGTTCGACCAGGGCGGCAACATCCTGCATCTGCTTGGCGGCTGGACCTGCGATATTTCCGGCACGCGCGCCATCTCGCAGGTCAAGATGACCATCAACCAGCGCGCCCCACTCGACGGCGTTCTGGTGGACGTGGTCTGTTTTGGGCGTTTTTACGATTTCTTCGAAAAGCGGGATGGACGTTGGGGCATTGTGCGGCGGCAGCCCATCTACGAAAAGGATCGCCTCGACCCGGTTGACCCGGCCGCGGTTCTACATCTGGACCCGGACCTGCTCGGCCGCTTCCCGGAAGGATACCGACATTTGGCCTATTTACAGGCAAAAAACGGATTCAGCATCAAGGGAGATTTACCAGGGCTACGCGGCCTGGCAGTGGAGAAACTGTACATCGAGGGGAAGGCCTGGTTGGCGGGGGCAAGGTAGCCGTATTTTACAGGTCAACCCTGGTTCTCTACCGCCACTTTCGCCAAATACTCAATAAACAGGCTGGCGGCTTTGGAAAGTTTTCTATTCTTCAGGTAGGCAAGCACAATATTGCACTCGATGTGTTCATCCAGGGGGATGGCGAGCACATCCGGGTGTTGGTGATACTCGTAGATTTTGACCGGCATCAGAGCCAGCCCGATGTTGGTTCCCACCAGGCCAAAGACGCTTACTTTCCGGTGACTCGAATAAAAAATCGTTGGCTCAAACCCGGCCTTCCCGCATTCATCCATGATCAATTTGTGCATATCCGTCACCCTGTCGAACACGATGAAATTGTCGCTGGAAAGTTCTTTGAGCGAGATGGATGAGCGGTTGGCGTGCCGGTTCTTTCTAGAAACCACCACCAGCAGTTTATCCTTGCAGATTTCCAGACTCGCGTATTGGTCATGGTTCAGATTGTTGTGACGGGTAAACGCCAGGTCAAAACGGTGCTCAGCCAGGGCGGGCAGGATGTTCAGGCCGTCGATTTCCTCCAAACTGAAGCGAATGTGCGGGTACAAGTCCCTAAATTGGGCAATCGAGGTCGTGATTCCATATTGAGTTAATACGGGGATGGCGGCGATGGAGAAGGAATCCGTTTTGGATTTGTATCCATCCAGCTCAACCAGCATGACTTTATAAGCGGCGTTGAGTTTGCGCGCATGTTCCAAAAAGGCTTCGCCGGCCTCGGTCAGGAAGACCTTGCGTTTGCTGCGGTCGAAAAGGGGAACTTCCAACTCCTTTTCTAGCGCAATGATTACTTTTGAAAGTGAGGATTGGGAAATGTAGTGCTCATCGGCAGCTGCCGAAAAGCCACCTGTTTCCACAATGGTAAGGAAATATTGAATTTGGCGAATTTCCATAGATTTTAATCATCCATTCCGATATGGAATAGATTGTATCATTAAATGAATTGCTGTTTCATACAATAAAGTGTATGCTAATTAACGTGACCAATGTCACAGAAGTAACTCCCAACAAACTGGGAAAAGGAGGAGCAATACCAAAAACAAAAATGCTAAAAAAGAAAAACTTATAGAAAACTGGTTATATATGAAACTCAAATAAGGAGAAAAAGATGAAAAAGAACCTTACACTCATTCTGGCAGTTATCGTGATTGCTGGAATCCTGCTCTCTGCTTGTGGTGGCGCTGCCACCGAGGCGCCCGCTGCCGAGGAACCTGCTGCTGAGGAACCTGCCGCTGAGGAACCTGCTGCTACGGAAGCTCCAGATGCTGCGGCAATGGCAGCTGAAGACGTTGCTGGTGAGATCCCATGGGCTGAGGCAGAAGAAGGCGCCCCATTTGATATCAAGGGCAAGAAGGTCTGCTATTTGATCCCGTCCCTGGCAAATACCTTCTTGAACGGAGTCGCAACTTCCGTTGAAGAACAGGCTGCGGCAGATGGCGTGGAAGTGATGGTCTATGGCGCTGATGATGGCGGTGTAACACTGCAGTTCAACCAGATCGAAAACTGCATCTCCCAAAAGGTAGATTTCATATACCTGATGGCAGCAGGCTCGGCCGAAAGTTTGATCCCGGCGGTTGAAGAAGCCAAGGCCGCAGGCATCAAAGTGATGGGTGTTCCGCCCGGAGAGTTGGAACCCTTTGACGCCATTATGCACACCAACCAGTATGAAGATGGTACGCTGGTAGCACAGATGGCCTGCGACTTCATCAATGCAAAATATCCGGATGCTGAGAGCGTGGATGTTGCCGTTGCCGGAAGCGAGAACCAAGAAAGGCAAATGTGGCTGCGCTATCAGGGCTATCGCACCATCGAAGACTGCGCAAAAGCCAATGTGGTGCAATACCTCGAAATCACTGGTGATAGCATACCGATCGGCGCCAGCACTGCTGAAAATATCCTGGCCGCCAACCCGGACGTCAAGGTCTTCATCATGCAGTCCACTGCACATGCTCAGGGCGCGGCTGAGACCATCAAAGCCCTGCCGGGTGTAGACCTTTCGGAATATGCTGTCTTTGCCGGTGATATGGATCCGAGCGTGATCCCGGTCGTCACGAGCTGTGAGGATCCCTACAAGGGTTTCGTGGCAATCGGCGGTACCGATCTTGACAAGAACACCTATGCCATCATCAAGGCGATGCTGCAGGGTGAGAAATATCCGATGATTACCAACGACGCATTGGAACCGCTTCACTGCGATTGGGAGACCCTTAAATAATTTCCCTGACGAGTTATTCAAGGTTATATAATCAGTGAGGAGGGCCAAGCCCTTCTCACTGAAATTGTAGAGGTGAAAGAGGCATGGATACCAAGATCGTATTATCCCTGAAGAACATCACCAAGAAATATCCCGGCGTTTTGGCTCTGGACAATGTTTCGCTCGACTTCCTTGAAGGAGAGATCCATGCTTTGTTAGGTGAAAACGGCGCCGGGAAATCCACTTTGATCAAGGCCGTGGCGGGGGCAATTA
>CAZLOC010000508.1:0-2959 GCA_964560935.1 uncultured Anaerolineaceae bacterium
GTGTGGTGCGGCTGGTGATAGTGAGATGAAAATTTGCCGGGCGGTGTTCGAGCAAGAACTGGATAATGTTGGCAATCTCGGGACTGTCGGCAGCGTGGTAATCATCCAGGATGAGGACGAAATCGTGAGGGATTTCAGCAAAATCATTCAGCAGTGAATACAGCACACTCTCTTCAGGCAGCATTCGCCCGCTTTGGAGTAAAGCCAGGGCAGTCTCCCCCGCCCAAGGCTCGATTTGCTGTATGGAATGGATCAGATAGTTAAGAAGGCGCTCCGGAGCGCGGTCGGCGACTTCCAATGAAAGCCATGCGACCGGGACCGAAGCGGACTGCGCCCAGGCAGCGACCAGGGTAGTTTTGCCAAAACCAGCCGGAGCAACGACCAGCGTCAGTGCGCGCTGCAAACCATTCTCAATGCGTTCCAGCAGGCGCGAGCGCTCGATCCGCTTTGGACGAGCGGGTGGAACGCTGATCTTGGTCCGCAGGAGTTGGAGCATACAGAAAGATTATACTCTGCGCCATATACTTCCCATATAATATATACAGAAATTACACGTACCTTCTCAACAGGTTAGGGCGTGGGGTGTTGTCATAATTGAACGGGAGGGACCTGATAATAAGAGTTTCGGGTCAAGACCACCCGCTATGTGGGTGATCTTGACCCTACCACTCGAATGACGAAGTTCAAGCTGGCTTGGCAATTTGAGTATCCATAGACTGGGTGACAGAAATCTTGCTCATCGGCTTCATCCCGAACAGTACGCGCATGAAGTTGAAACGCCGCACAACGAATTCATAGAGAACCATGATGATAACAAATGAACTGGTAAAGATGATCGCCCACTTCGCCAGATCGGGGAGCGCCCACTGCACGACGAAGTAGCCGATGACCAACAGCACGGTCTGGTGCAGGATGTAGAAGGGCAGGACAGTTTCGCCTGCGTATTTGAGGAAAGGGGTGTTCCTGGTCAGATGCTGCATTGCGAAGCCAAGGAAGGCAGGCAGCAGGGTACAGGCGCTCAGGAGATAAAGCGGATCGCCCAGCTCATTTTCCCACGGTTCGATGGTGGGGTTGGTTACATTCGCACTTAGAAAGGCATATGCGGCGCCCAAGATCAAGCCAGCGACCAGATAAGTCCAGCGGGCGCGGCGGATATTCGCCTGCAATCTTTCGTGTGAGACGATCACAAACCCGTACAGCAGGAAGAAGATGTAATACAGGAAGGGCCAGCCGCCCGAACCCAGCATCCAGCCAGTGTCGTCGGTCCAGATGTCGAGGAAGAAGATGGGGAAAGCCAGCGCCAGCCACATCGTCCAGGGCGAAGCGAGGATATTACCCAATCTGTTCAGCACGCCACGCCCGCTTCCCTTCCACCAGCGGAAGAGCGGATAGAAGATCAGGCAGTATATGAACAGGACCATCACATACCACATGTGCATCCCCGCAAAAGCAAAGTTGCCCACGCCGCCTGTTTCCAGGTAAGCGCCTTCAAAATAATGCGGCAGGAATGCGAAGTACGAGCCGCTGAACTGGCTGTGCGTGAGGCGCTCCAAATAGACTTGCAGGGAAGCGTGGCTGAATACTACAACCACAAGGGGTACAAGCAAGCGCAGGACTTTGTCCTTGAAGAATTTTCCTGCGCCGCCTTTCTCCATTGCGTAGAATATGCTTGCCCCGGAGATGAGGAAGATCAGCGGCATCATCCAGATCTCCATGAAACTCTCAAGGGCCTGCACCCAGCCGTAGGTGACCGCATTCTTGACGTGCCAATCCCAAAAGTTGAAGAAGCGCGTCGAGTGATACAGGAAGACGCTCAGGATGGCCAGCACTCTCAACCAATCGAGGTCGAACCTGCGTTGAACGGTTTTTGTATCCATTTTTTACTCCTTTTTATTCAAAATGGTTTGAACAATTTCTTGTATTTGCGCGCCTTTTACGATGAAATCATCCACGCCAGACTGGCGGGCTTTCTCGCGCGCTTCTTCGTACCCGTGGACCGTGAGTGCAACGACTTTACAAAACGGGAACCGTGTTTTGATCCAGCGCGTCGCTTCGTAACCGTCCATCACGGGCATTTCCAGATCCATTAAGACCACATCTGGGTTCAATCTTTCTGCCAGGCGCACGGCCTCCAGGCCGTTGGCAGCCTCGCCGATGACTTCGAGTCCGCCGGAGAGCGCCAGTGCTATGCCCAGGTCGTATCGCACCTGGTCTACATCGTCCACGATCAGAACGCGGGGCATAATCATCCTTCACCTGTCACGAAAGAAACCACAAATGGATCGCCTCGAACTCATCAGGGGCAATTTCAAAGACCGGTTGATTCACAAGGCTGGCAGGCAGCAGGACAAGCATTTCCCTCCCAATTTCTTCTTCATCGAGATCGAAGCCGTAATCGCGGGAGGAGGCATAGATCGGTCCTTCAGGTAGATTGTCAGTTGAGGGCAGTGCGACAAGGGAGCTGCAGGTCATCAAGGGGTTTGTCAGGGTTTGGGTATTCATGGGAAATTCCTTTTCTCGAAACTTACATCCCCACTATACGCGCAGACAGGCAAAGGCGCATCTGCCATGAGGCCGAATCTGCCATGCGCACGAGGGCGGATTTAAATGCTACGACCTGGGATGTAGGACTACATCTCAGGTCGTAGGTCGCACCCAGTTCAGGATGCAGTTGAACTGCATCCGCTCGCAGTACAACTGCTCGCTAACAATAGATTTTCAAGAATTTTGTGGCGGGCGTAATTGGGCGATCAACGAGCGCAACCGGGCTAGGGCATCCTCGGTCATCTTTTGCAACAGGTCGATCTGCTCGGGGACACGGGCCGGTTCACGGTTCAGGAGGATGCGGGCAGATTGGGATGTCAGCGTGATGCTGAAGATTGCCTGGCTGACCGAATCGTGCAGTTCACGCGCCAGCCGGTTCCGTTCGCGCGCGGCGGCCAATTCCTCCGCTTGCGCG
>CAZLOC010000509.1:0-2923 GCA_964560935.1 uncultured Anaerolineaceae bacterium
CGCTGATGTCGACACCCAGCGTGTTTGCCAGGGCGGCCGCCAGCACCAGGATACGGATGTTATCCACGCAGGAACCCATGTGCAACACGGGCGGGATGCCCAAGGCCTTGCAGATCCCACCCAGGCCCGGTCCGGCCAAATCCGCAGCTTCAGGGGTCATCAAACCGGCTTTGCCATCTGCGACGGCAGCGCAGCCGGTGACCACGACCAGAATATCGTTTTCAATCAGGCGTTTGGTCAGCTCGGTGTGGCCGAGGTCTTGTTTGATCTTGGGATTGTTACAGCCTACGATACCGACCGCGCCGCGGATATCGCCTTTTACAATTGCGTCGATCAATGGTTGCGGGGTGCCACCCAGGGCGCCGAGGATGGCTTCTACCGAGAAACCAGCCATCACCGGGACACTTTCAACCGGGATGTTGACGCGCTCTTTGACGCGGTTTGTGTAATTTTCCACGGCGGTGCGGACGATCTGCTTGCCGATCTCCATGCCGCGCGATGGGTCGAATGAGATGTGTTCAGCGCCAGGGAATTTGGCTTTGTCGAAGGTGCTGATGACTTTGGTATGGAAGCACTTGGCTGTTTCGGTCACCGCTGGCATGATGCACTGGTAGTCAACCAGCATGACTTCGACCGCGCCGGTCATGATGGATAGTTCCTGGATCAAGTGGTTGCCCGCCATCGGGATGCCCTTGCGCATTAGTACCTCGTTGCCGGTGCAGCATAGTCCGGCCAGGTTGATGCCCTGCGCGCCGTTCTTCTTTGCCAGGTCGAGTAACTCTTTATCCTGCGAAGCAGCTACAATCACTTCTGAGAGCATGGGATTGTGGCCGTGCAAGATGATGTTGACATGATCTGCCTTGAGAACGCCCAGATTCATCTGGGATATCTTGGGGGTCGGAGTGCCAAAAAGGGTATCTGAGAGTTCGGTGGCGACCATGGAGCCGCCCCAGCCATCGCTCAGGCTGGTGCGGACGGCATGCAGGAGTATGTTGACCCAGTCATTGTCCACACCCATGTGAGTACGATGCATCATCTCAACGTTCTCGCGGTCGATACCGCGCGGGTAGACGCCGACTTTTTCCCAGGTCTCCTGGCGGACCTTTGGTGCGCGTGCTGCCAGGGGTAGCTTTTCCCGACGCATGCCGTAGTCTTCCATGATTTCCCAGGATAGTTCTTTGGCAATCTCTTGATCGCTTTTATCGTCGGTTTTTACGCCGTACTCGGCAGCGATTCTCTTGAGTTTTTCAGCGTCAGTGACCTTATACGTATCAGTCTTCCCCTCGCCAACCAGGTGCAGGGTTTCAAGAATGTCGCGCCCGTGGTCGGAGTGGGCTGAGGCGCCGCCTACGATCATGCGAGCCAGGTTTCGGGCTACGATGATGTCCGCATCGGCTCCGCAGACCCCTTTCTGGGGGCCATCGCCAAATGGGTCGACCCGGCAGGGTCCCATGGCGCAGATGCGGCAACTCGTCCCCAGATTGCAGTATCCGCACTGGGGTTGCTGTTTCTCAAGCCTGTCCCAGACGGTTTCAATGCCACGCTTGTGAGCCAGTTCCAACATAGCTTGCGCATCGGCATTGATGCTTTTATTTTTGTACCCATTGCCACTGAAGGTGGTCATGGTTCACGCTCCTTTCTTGCCGTCAGTGTTGAGATGTGTGACTGCAGCGCCGAAATCGCGCCAGGCAGCCACGTTGGCCGGCAAGGCCAGCATCTCGCTCTTGATCTCCCCGACGGCAACCGAAACCGTTTCCGAGTAGCGCGTGCGTGCCGCTTTGGCCAGTTCGTTGATATCGCCGAACTCAAGGGCATAGACTTTGCAAGCCTCGACACAGGCAGGGATCAGATCCATGCGCTGCCGTTCGATGCAATGATCGCATTTAACAGCCACCGCCGACTTTTCTGGTGCCGCCGCAACCGGGTAATAGGTGATGACATCGAAGGGGCAGACCATGGCGCACATCCCGCAGGCAATGCACTTGCGGGCCTCGATCATGACGATGTCGCCGAAATCATTGGGACGATGAATAGCTCCTGTCGGGCAGACGCTCAGGCAGGGAGCCGGGTTGCAGTGCCTGCATTTGTTCGGAAAAGCTGTGTTCAGGGTCAAGCCGGGTTCGGCGTGAATGCGGGGTTTGGGCGCTGGGGTTTCGAATACTGACAGAAACAGATTTTTGGTCTGTGAATGAGCGACCACACAGGCTATCTCGCATTGTTTGCAGCCGATGCAGCGCTCAGGATGGACAAATACTGTCTTCATACGCCTGTTCCTTTCTCCAAGCTAATTTTGAAACAGTCGCTCAAACAAATTTTCTGTTGTATGCACCTCCTTTCCACCCCTGTGGAAACCCAAAAACTTCCTTCTCTCTACACTTATTAGTATAGGATTCTCAAATGCAAAAGTCAATCATTTTGAGGCGATTGTCACAAATTATTTGCATGTGATCCCCGCCTTGTGATAGGATTCACCCACTTTTTCAAAACTTTTCCTAATCGAGGCTCCCATGTTCGATCTCCCCGACGACGAAATCCTTCCTCTCTCCAAAGAACACGTCTTCTACACCTGGTCAGCCCAGGCCAGGGTCAATCCCATCCCGGTAAAGCGCGCCAAGGGCGTGTACTTCTGGGATACCAGCGACAAGCGCTATCTCGATTTCAACTCGATGATGATGTGCGTCAACGCCGGTCACGGAGACGAGCGCATCATCAAGGCCATGCAGGAGCAAGTGGCGGAACTGCCATACGCCGCGCCCGGCATGACCACCAAAATCCGCGCCATCGCCAGCAGAGCCGTTGCGGACGTGACCCCGCATCGAGCCTTGACGAAGGTCCTGTTCACGTTGGGGGGAGCGGACGCCAACGAGAACGCCATAAAACTGGCCCGCGGGTACACTGGACGGCACAAGATCCTAACCCGCTA
>CAZLOC010000510.1:0-2918 GCA_964560935.1 uncultured Anaerolineaceae bacterium
TATGCGCTCAAGGAAATGGAGCGCACCAACGCCCCGGTCATCGCCGGGCGGGCAGGCGACCGCCTGACGAAAGGCTTGCAGGCCATCATCGAGAAATACAGCCTGCCATTTGTAGCCTACAACCAGGGCAGTATCTGTCACCTGGAAACTTCCGGCGTGATGCTGCTGGACTTGAAGAATCCGCTCAAGACGCTGAAAGAGATCAAGTCCCGCAAGCATATGCTCGAGGAAATGGGCGCGGCGTACCTGTCCCAGGGTTTGATCACGCTGGCAGGTTCGCGCATGTACACGTCCATGGCCGATACGGACGAAGTCATCGATGAGGCGTTGGAGAAGTTCGAAGTGGTGCTATCCGGCGTCGAAGGTGTTTAATAATATTGTCATTCTGAGTGACCGTAGGGAGCGAAGAATCCCCGCACATAGCGCGGGAGACCCTTCACTTCGTTCAGGGTGACATAGAACAATCCAAAAGGAGCATCCATGGCTGAAAAATACAAACTGTACGGTTACCGTTGGGTGGTGCTGGGGGCCTTCATGTTCATCAACCTGACCATCCAGATGCTGTGGATCACCTATGCGCCCATCACCGGCCCGGCGGCGAAATTCTACAGCGTGACCGACCTGCAGATCGGCCTGCTGGCGATGACCTTCATGATTGCCTTCATCCCGCTTTCCATCCCGGTCTCGTGGGTGATCGATACCTACGGTTTCCGCCTGGCAGTCGGCATCGGCGCGACCCTGATGGGCGTCTTCGGCCTGCTGCGCGGCTTCGCTGGAGCGGACTACGGCCTTGTGTTGTGGAGCACGATCGGCATCGCCATCGCCCAACCGTTCCTGCTCAACGCCTGGACAACGGTCCCGGCCAAGTGGTTCCCGGCGGAAGGACGCGCCACCGCGGTCGGCATGGTGACGCTGGCGAACCTGGTTGGCACGGCGCTGGGCATGGTGCTGACGCCGATTTTGATCGAAAGCATGTCCATCTCAACTGTACAGTTGATCTATGGCGGGATCGCCATGTTCTCATCTGCTTTGTTCCTGCTGCTGGCGCGCGAGAAGCCGCCCACCCCGCCCTGCGCCCCCGGAGGGGAAACGCGCGCCCTGATGCTGGACGGCCTGAAGCACGCCCTCACAGTCAAACCATTCTGGCTGTACCTGATTGCCTCATTCATCGGGCTGGGGATTTTCAACGGCCTGACCACCTGGATCGAGGCCATCATCCGCCCGCGCGGCTTCAGCCCCACCGACGCCGGGACTCTCGGCGCGCTGATGATCGCAGGCGGATTGGTTGGCGCAATCCTCCTCCCGGCCCTCTCGGACAAGCAGCGCAAACGTCAGCGCTACCTGATGATCGCTTTCGTGGGCGCCATCCCCGGTCTGCTCGGCCTGACCTTCGCCACCTCCGGCGCACTGCTGTTCGGCTCGGCGATGCTACTGGGCTTTTTCCTGGTCAGCGCCATGCCGGTCGGGATGCAGTACGCCGCCGAGATCACCCATCCCACTCCCGAAGGCACCTCCAACGGCCTGATCCAGCTCTTCGGGCAGGGCGCGGTCGTTTTTGTTTACATCATGGAAGCAATGAAGAGCAGTGACGGGTCGTTTACGCCGTCACTGCTGCTGGCGTTGGGATTACTGGTCGTCAGCGCCGGGCTGGTCACGAAGATGAAGGATCCGCAAAAATTGTCTGCTTGACATGCACACAAAGTGGGTGCATAATGGTTCCAAAATGGAACCATTATGGAGGTTGCGATGCCCAATCTAACAGTCAAAAACATCCCACCTATTGTCTACGAACGTCTAAAAATGCAAGCGGAAAACAACCGCCGCAGTATCAATAGCGAAATCATCACTATCCTGGAACAGGCGCTGCAAATGCGAAACACGTCCGAAATGGAACAGATCCTTGAGGGCATACGAAAAGTCCGTGAATTGACGGCGCATTACGTTGCCACCGAGGAAGAAATCACTCGCTGGAAGAATGAGGGACGGGAATGATCGTCGTTGACGCAAACATCATCGCTTATTTTTTACTGCTAACAGAAAAAACTGAAGTTGCAGAAAAAATTTGGGCAAAAGATATGGGCTGGTATGCCCCGCTCCTGTGGCGAAGCGAAGTCCGTAACATCCTGACCAATTACATCCGTCACAATTTACTCACCCTTGAGCAAGCACAGGTTGTTATGGATAAAGCTCATGAACTAATGCACGAGCGCGAGCATTTTGTTTCATCGACACGAGTGCTGGAATTGGCCGCATCCAGCCGCTGTACTGCTTACGATTGCGAGTATGTGGCACTGGCTCAACAATTTGGTTTATCTCTTGTTACGTTTGACAGGGCTATCGTGCAGTATTTCCCGTCAATTGCCATACCCCCGCAGGATTTTTTGACCCAAAACCTTTCCTAATACGAAGGACTCGCAATGACCGAACCTCTCATCCTCGCTGTTGACCTCGGCACATCCGGCATGAAAGTGGCACTGATCACCGTCAGCGGCAAGGTGCTGGGCTGGGAAGCCGAACCGGTCTGCCTGCTGGTCACGCCCGACGGCGGCGCCGAGCAATCGCCAGACGAGTGGTGGGCGGCGTTCCTGTCAGCGGCGGGGCGGCTGTTGAAACGGGAGCAGGATGCGGGTCCGAGGGTGGAAGCGGTCTGCTGCTCTACGCAGGGCGAGGGCACCGTCCCCGTCAACAAGCATGGCGAGGCGCTCAGCAACTGTATCCTGTGGATGGACATGCGCGGCGCACCCCATCTCAAGAAGCAGCTTGGCGGATGGGTCAACATCGACGGCGCGTCCATCGACAAGGTGCTGCGCTTCGTGCGCCTGACCGGCGGGATGCCGTCGATGACCGGCAAGGACCCGGCCGGGCACATGCTGTTCATCCGGGATATGCAACCGGAGCTTTACGCCCGAACGTACAAG
>CAZLOC010000511.1:0-2913 GCA_964560935.1 uncultured Anaerolineaceae bacterium
TAGCTAACCGGCTGCAAGAAGATTGCCACGACGCCTACGGCGTCTCGCAACCCCGCCGAAGTGTGGCGGGGCAATGACATGTGATTAGCCTCCATTTACAGTCAAAAACGCCAGCCCGCGCCGGTAAGCAAGGTTCAGCAGGATACCGAGTACCAGAATCCAGATGGCTTGTTGGCCGAGTACGCTTACAAAAAGACTTGCGTCCGGGGAGACAAACAGGCGGGAAGGGCCGTAGGTCATGGCAGGAAAAGGCAGTGCAAAGGCGATGTTCTGCAACCACTGTGGGTAGAAATCCAGTGGGATGAGCAGGCCGCCAAAGATGAAAGCAAACTTCTGGTAGATCCACTCGAAGGGAGCCACTTCTTCAGAAACAAAGGCTGCCAAGCCGATCATGCCATTCGCCAGGAAGTTCAACACCCATGCGCCAAGTACAGCGATGATCGTCAGTGGCCAACTGCGTAGGTCGGGCGGTGGACCCGTCAGCCACCAGACCATCGCGCCGCCAAAGATGGCGGTCATCAGGGCGCGGAAGATGGTCTCGCCCATGGATACACTGAACTGGTAAATCAAGAAATCATAGGGCTTGTTGAGCAGGTAAGCGATGGAACCATCTTTGACATTTTCCGCGATAGTGCGCGCCACACGCGGGCGGCTGAGTTCGATGGTTTCGGCCATCATCAAGTACCACATGGTGTCGTGCAGGGTTAAACCGTTGATCGTATTCGAGCCTGATGCCGCAAAAGTAACCTGCCAGAGTTGGTAGAAAATCCACATAAAGGGCAGGATCATCAGGCTGCGCCCGACCAACTCGCCCGGGTAAGCCAGTGAATTGGCCAGCGTGGTTTTGAAGATGGCGAAATATTTTTTCATGCCTAAACCCAGGATGTGAAGGCTTTGGATGTCTCGCGTAGTTTGGGAATCAACTCATCTGCCAGGGGAACGGGCGTCTTGCTAATCACTAGCCGGTAGTGCAGGCTGCGCACGAACGTTTTTAGGTTTTGGCGCGTGCGAGCGGCACTTTCTTTGAAAAACTTCTGCCTGTGTCCACCCCCATCCATGTTTGCAATCACATCCAGCCATTGACTGAGCGTGTCCAGGGTGAGGAGGTTACGATTAAGAATTTCGATCACGGTCGAGACCAGCCGTTCATCCTCATCTGCTACGAAAATCAAATCGTCGACACCCATCAACTTGCTCGAAATAGCTCGTAAGATACGTTCAAGCTGTTCAGAGCCGGTGTGTTCGGAACGGGCCAGAGCAAGCAGCAGGTCGGCGGTGTGGGCAAGAGCGTGCGCCCAGCCTTTTTCAGGGACATAACCGCGCAGGTCGCGTTCCTGCGCCAGATATGCCAGAGCTCGCTCGAAAATGTCAAGCACTTCTTCTTTCTCCAGAAAAGGCTTGTTGTTATCTTTGTCCACGATTTCGCCCAGGATCAAAGCGGAAAATGTGCGCAAGAAGACAGAATCACCCTCTACCTCGCCAATTCCGATTTTCAGGTTGGCTTTCAATGGCTCGATCATCTCGTGTAGTTGTCCCGTCGTCAGGATGTCATCGTTGATCCAATTAATGAGCACCATATAAGCAATATCATCGCGCAGTTCTGGATCGGTACTGCCAAGGTGCGACAACAATTCCTGAGTCAAATTAGTGACATTGTGACCTTCAGGGAGAGCATAATCGTTTTCAATGATCTTGTTCCAGAATTGTTTGTCCACTTCAATACCTTTATGCATATGTCTCATATATTTTCGCGATCACTTCTTCCAATGGTGGATCAGAAATGGTGATGTCCACCACCTGGCCGCGAGACGAGAGGGCAGCCATAATCCGGTCGACGGCTGTTTTACGGGTATCGAAACGCAATTTGACGCCATAATGCCCGACCTTGAGCATCTCTGCGCCATCCAGGGAGAAATTCGCGGGCACCTCGTCTGCGTAACGCACTTCTACCAGTTTGGAGGTCAGGAAGCGTCTCTTCAGGTTCGAGACCTTGTCTTCGTAGACGATCTGTCCGTGGTTGATGATGATGACGCGCTTGCACAGGGCTTCCAGGTCACCCGCATCGTGCGAGGTGAGCAGTACGCCCACGTTCTCTTCCTGCGCCATGCGGCGGATCGAGTCGCGGATGCGCTGCTTGGCGACCACGTCCAGGCCGATGGACGGCTCATCGAGCAGGAGCAGCTTCGGGCGGTGCAGAAGCGAGGCGGCCACTTCGCAGCGCATGCGTTGTCCGAGCGAGAGCTTGCGCACGGGCGTCTCCAGCAAATCCCCGATTTCGAACGCTTCAGAAAGTTGGCCGATGCGTTTCTTTGTCTCGCCGTCGTCCAGCTCGTAAATTTTTCCAAACAACGTGAAGGTATCGATGGCGGGCAAGTGATACCACAATTGCGGGCGTTGACCGAAGACAGTGCCGATGTGATAGGCCAGCTCGCGTCGCTGTTTCCAGGGTGTATAACCGAGCACCTGCGCCTGGCCGTCGCTGGGCAGCAGGATGCCGGTCAGCATTTTGATGGTGGTGGACTTGCCGGCCCCGTTTGGGCCGATGAAACCGAGCAGTTCACCCGCTTCCATCTGGAACGAGAGCCTGCGCACCGCTTCGACGGTGGCATACTCTGGTCGGACGAGCGCACGCATGGAACCACTCAACCCGGCAGCTTTGTGTTTGGTTCGGAAGATTTTTTGCAGATCAGTGACTTGGATGGCAGGCATGGTTCTTGTTCTGGAGCGATGGAATCTTTAACAAATCGTTTCTGTGGGATTAATCTTTTGTTTACGGTAGCCCATTACAATGATAATCGATTATCGGTAAGTTACGAAATGACTGATAGAAGTCTGTATCTTTTTGAATACGATATCGTCTAGTTAATACAGTAGGAGCTACGCAATGAAATGGGAGGCATATCTTCGCAAACT
>CAZLOC010000512.1:0-2898 GCA_964560935.1 uncultured Anaerolineaceae bacterium
TCAAACCGCTGCTCTTGACAAGTTCCGCATCCAAAGCTGTGTCCAGATTGATAACGGGAATACCAGCTTCTTCGGCTTTCTTCAAAGCGGTCATCAAACCTACCGAGCTGCTGGGTACGATACAAATGGCGTCGACCTTATTGGTGATCATGGTCTCAACGATTTGAAGTTGTTCCTCAGCGCTACCATGAGAAGTACCAGCCTGTACCAGCAGCTTGACACCTGATTTATCGGCTTCCTGCTGTGCAGCATTTACCATGGTAATGAAATATTCATTATCAAGGGTCATGGGGACAAAGCCAATCGTGATCTCTTCTGCGGGGACCTCTTCTGCGGGGACCTCTTCTGCGGGGACCTCTTCTACTATAGGTGCTTCGGTTGCGACAGGTGTCGCATTAGTCGCACAACCCGTCATGACAACCATTAATGCGATTAACCCACCAAACAAAAATAGCCTTTTCATTGCAAAATCCTCCATTTATTCTCTACAATTTTTTATAATATTCGTGTGATTTTTCAGGTTAATGATCATATAAATTTGCGTTTCACCTCTCTTTCTGACTTACTTTTGACGTGCCCCAATTCCGAGGAGTGGGGGAATAGTAGATGTTCTATTGCTCTTCAGGAAAGTACAGGTCGACCATGGACATGTTCACTCCCGGAAATCCAATCATGGGTAGATTTCTTGTTTTCATGGTGTTCTCGAGATTCTGAACATCCTCCCTGGTCAGCTCTTTGAGCGTACCCACCACCAAAGCCTGTAAAATTGAAATGGAGCTAACCTCAAGGATGTCCACCAACTGCATAGTTCTACAGATGTCGGCAGCGCTCAGAACCGTGAGGCCATGGTTCTCCATGAGAAAGGCGTTGTACTTCTTCAAAAAGGGAGCGAAGTTGTCGGCTAACTTCTGGGTCAGAGGCTCCCCGTAAGGTACAAGCGGTACCGGGCCCACCTCCGCTACGGTCTCGGGAAACACCGGTCTCATTAACCAGTTGGTTCCTTCAAGGATGGTAAAGGTGTTGGTGTAAGGCGGGTGACAGTGGATTACCGACCTGATGTCCGGCCGGTCACGGTAGAAGTTGAGGTACATAGGCATCTCCCCGGTCGGCGCGCGCGTACCCTCCACGGTCTTTCCCTCCAGATCGATAAAGACCACGTCCATCTCCGAGATATCAGACTTGCTCACACAGGTCGGGGAGATCAGAAGCAAGTTTTTTTCCAGCTTGTATGAGAGGTTGCCCCCCTGGCTGGTAACATACATACGATCCGCCAGCCGCTTGCAGACCATGATAAAGTCCCGGACTTCAGTAGAATATTTTCGTAAGTAGCTCACGAGATTTGGTTATTACCTTTTGTTCTTGATATTCTGGTACAAATCGTATGCCTTCTCCGGCTTTTCTTTGCCGTGCACGACCGCCTTGATCGCCTTCATCATTCCCAAGGGGGAATCGGATTGGAAGATGTTGCGCCCCATATCCACCCCGGAGGCTCCCTGGTCGATTGCGTTGTAGGCCATCTTCAGCGCATCCAGCTCAGGCTGCTTTTTTCCTCCGGCAATCACAATCGGTACCGGACAGGCTGCCGTCACCGTCTCGAAACCCTCCTCTACATAGTAGGTCTTCACGTATTGTGCACCCAGCTCGGCACAGATGCGGGTAGCTAGGCGGAAGTACTTGGCGTTGCGCTCCATATCATGGCCTACCGCAGTCACCGCCATGGTGGGAATCCCGTAGCGCAGACCCGCATCCACCAGCCGGGTCATGTTCACCACAGAGCGGGACTCGAACTGTCCCCCAATGAACACCTGGACAGCTGTGGCGCACACCCCCAGCCGGATGCAGTCCTCCATGTCCATGGCAATTTGCTCGTCGGACAGCTCCTTGAGAATGCTCGGTCCCCCGGATGCCCGGATCACCACCGGTATGGTGACGGAGGGCGGTACGATAGTGCGCAGGATACCTCGGGTACACATCAGCACATCGGCGTCCGGCACCAGGGGCATAATGCTCACGTCAATCCGCTCCAGTCCCGTGGTCGGGCCTTGGAAATAGCCGTGGTCGATGGCCAACATCACAGTGCGCCCGTCATTGGGATTAAAGATCCGAGACAACCGGTTCTTCATTCCCCAATCCAGCTCAGTCGAACCTTTCAGGAAAAACAGAGTTCCCTTCTGGGGCACGTCCTCGTAATAGGTCTTTCCTTCTTTATCCGCTTCAGGCATAACGTATTTGCTCCTAGTAATATGCTCGTTGTATTATTCTGATCACCGTTTTCGTAATTCACATCATTTCGTTGTCTGGATAAGATATTTGAAATCTTCTAGTGTCTGTCCGTTCGCTTCAATTTCATCCAGGATCAACTCGGTAGCCCACCGGGCCCCATCCCCGACTGCTGCGCAGCAGCCGTCTTCCCGTTCATGGGCTCCTGCGTCCCTAAACATCTGTTTCTGTTCATCGTCCCGCAGTTCATAAGAACGACCAAAGATCTTCTCATGGATCTCCCCACAGATTACAGTTCCGTATTTTTCAATGAATTTATCATGTAAGGCTGCAGCCATCCGGAAAGAGACATATTTATCTTCCCTTCCCTTTGTGGTGGCTTCCTCTTCCCGGGTCCGTCCGAAGAACATGCTCATGGCAATAATCCCTCCGGAAACACCTCCGCAGTTGCCGTCAATACACTCCCCCGCTCCTCCTGCCAGGCCGCTGGCTGACTTGTACACGAGATCGTTCCGTATCTCCAGTGCATCCATAACCGCGGCAACGGCACACTGGGCGCACCCTCTGACGTCGTGCTCTCCTTCGAAGCCCAACCTGTATGCTTTTTCCATGATTAGCTCTTTGTTCATTTTAATCTCCTAATAATCTAAATTTTGATATGATCAGCTGTGCCGAGCC